>NZ_PJBL01000031.1:0-36481 GCF_002836135.1 Shewanella sp. GutCb
TGTGGCTGTGGCTGTGGCTGTGGCTGTGGCTGTGGCTGTGGCTGTGGCTGTGGCTGTCCAGATAAAACCAAACTGCTAAACCAGTCAAGTCATTAATGCATCAGACATAAAAAAGGCCGAACATATTGTCCGGCCTTTTATAACTAAGACTTATTTACTCTGCAGTGTCTTCAACAGCTTCAGCTGCTTCAGGACGACCTACTAGTTCAATATACGCCATAGGCGCTTTATCACCAGTACGTAGACCGCACTTAAGAATACGAGTGTAACCACCAGGACGTTCCTGGAAGCGTGGACCCAATTCAGTAAATAATTTACCAACGACTTCAGCGTCGCGAGTACGTGCAAATGCCAAACGGCGGTTTGCAACACTATCACTCTTAGCAAGTGTTATCAGAGGTTCAACTACGCGACGCAGTTCTTTCGCTTTAGCTACAGTAGTTCGGATCACTTCGTGACGAACTATTGAGCATGCCATGTTGCGAAACATAGCTTTACGATGACTGCTGTTACGATTTAGTTGACGACCACTCTTACGATGGCGCATGACCTAATCCTTATTACCTATATCTGTACTAATCTGGACTTAAAGGTCGTCTACTAAACTAGCTGGAGGCCAGTTTTCGAGACGCATACCTAACGACAGTCCGCGAGATGCAAGAACATCCTTAATTTCGGTAAGAGATTTCTTACCCAAGTTAGGTGTTTTCAACAGCTCAACTTCAGTGCGTTGTACCAGATCGCCGATGTAATGAATCGCTTCAGCCTTCAAACAGTTGGCTGAACGTACAGTTAGCTCTAAATCGTCGACAGGACGCAACAATATCGGATCGAACTCCGGCTTCTCTTCGACTGGTGCAGCCTCAGTCACATCACGTAATTCAACAAACGCATCTAGCTGTTCAGCCAAAATTGTTGCAGAACGACGTATTGCTTCCTCGGGATCGATAGTACCGTTTGTGGTCATATCAATAACGAGTTTATCTAAGTCTGTACGCTGCTCAACACGTGCGGCTTCAACATTATAAGCAATGCGAGCTACAGGTGAGAACGAAGAATCAACCAACAAACGGCCGATAGGGCGATCATCGTCTTCAGTTTGTGCACGGGCAGAAGCCGGTACATAACCACGACCACGCTCTACGCGGATACGCATGCTGACGTCATTATTACCTGTCAAATGACAGATAACATGGTCAGGATTCATGATAGTAACATCACCATCATGCGTGATATCTGCTGCAGTAACAGGGCCTGCGCCTGACTTACTAAGCGTAAGCATAGCTTCGTCTTTCCCTTCGATAACAACTGCTAAACCTTTAAGGTTAAGCAATATCTCGAGGATATCTTCTTGCACGCCTTCCTTGCTACTGTATTCATGCAGTACACCATCGATCTCTACTTCGGTTACCGCGCAGCCTGGCATAGACGACAATAGGATACGACGCAACGCGTTACCTAAAGTGTGACCAAAACCACGCTCTAGCGGCTCCAGTGTAACTCTGGCACGTGTTGGATTAACCTGCTCGATATCAACGAGACGCGGTTTAAGAAATTCTGTAACAGAACCCTGCATTGTGTCCTCTCTTTTGTTTTAACTTTACTTAGAGTAAAGTTCGACGATCAGCTGTTCGTTAATTTCCGCAGACAAATCACTACGTTCAGGTAGACGCTTAAAAGCACCTTCCATCTTAGTGCTGTCAACTTCAACCCATGTTGGCTTTTCGCGTTGAGCCGACACTTCTAAAGCCGCTTTAATACGAGCTTGAGTACGTGACTTCTCGCGAACGCTCACTACATCATTCGCAGACACTTTGAATGATGGAATGTTAACGACGCTACCATTAACCATAATTGACTTATGGCTAATTAGCTGACGTGATTCAGCGCGTGTTGCACCAAAGCCCATACGATAAACTACGTTATCAAGACGGGTTTCTAAAAGAGTAAGTAGGTTTTCACCAGTGTTACCTTTAGTACGTGCAGCATCTTTGTAGTAGTTACGGAATTGCTTTTCTAGCACACCATAAATACGACGAACTTTTTGTTTCTCGCGTAGCTGTACGCCATACTCAGACAGACGGGTCTTACGAGCGCCGTGTTGTCCAGGTGCAGTTTCAAGCTTACACTTCGAATCAATTGCTCTCACACCGCTTTTTAGGAAAAGGTCAGTACCTTCTCTGCGGCTGAGCTTGAGCTTTGGACCCAAGTATCTTGCCATGTTCTTTCTCCAACGATCCTATTAAAAACGACGAATTAAACGCGACGTTTCTTAGGAGGACGACAACCATTATGAGGGATAGGCGTCACATCGGTAATGTTAGTAATTTTATAACCAACCGAATTTAGTGCACGAATCGCTGATTCGCGCCCTGGACCTGGACCCTTCACAAAAACTTCAAGGTTCTTAACACCGTAATCCTGAGCAGCAGTACCTGCACGCTCAGCAGCAACCTGTGCAGCAAATGGGGTAGATTTACGTGAACCACGGAAACCTGAACCACCAGAAGTTGCCCAAGATAGTGCGTTACCTTGACGATCTGTAATGGTAATAATAGTGTTGTTGAAAGACGCATGTATATGCGCCATACCATCAGCAACCTGTTTACGTACACGCTTACGCGGAGAACGTGACGGAACTTTAGCCATTGTGGATTACCCCGTTACTTTCTAATTGGTTTACGTGGACCTTTACGCGTACGCGCATTGGTCTTAGTACGTTGCCCACGAAGGGGAAGGCTACGACGATGGCGAAGGCCACGGTAACAACCAAGGTCCATAAGACGCTTGATGTTCATGGAAACTTCGCGACGTAAATCACCTTCTACAATGTAGTTGGCAACTTCTTCGCGTAGAGTATCTATTTGAGCTTCGCTCAATTCCTTGATCTTAGCATCTTCAGCAATTGAAGTAGCCGCGCAAATTGCTTGTGCGCGAGTACGGCCAATGCCGAAAATAGCAGTCAATGCAATGACTGCATGCTTTTGATCAGGAATGTTAATGCCAGCGATACGGGCCACTATGCACTCCTCAAGTTAAAGGTCATCTGTGAAAAGCCCGGTAGGATACTCGACAGACGACAATTTAGCAAATAATATTTTGACCAGCCCCGACTGGGCTGGTCAAATCTTTCTTTTAGCCTTGACGTTGTTTGTGTTTAGGTTCAACACAAATCACACGAACAACACCACTACGCTTTACGATCTTGCAGTTACGGCAGATCTTCTTCACGGAAGCTCGAACTTTCATTTCATCACTCCGAGATTGCTAAGTTAGCGACCAAAACGATCTAAATTCGCTTTGTTTACCAAATTAGCTTTCTTCATTACAGACTCATACTGATGAGACATCATATGGGTCTGAACTTGAGCCATGAAGTCCATGATTACGACTACCATAATAAGTAGCGAAGTACCGCCAAAATAGAACTGTACTTTCCACGCAATTAACATGAACTCCGGAATTAAGCAGATAAACGTAATGTACAACGCACCGGCTAATGTCAGGCGGGTCATTACTTTATCAATGTAACGCGAAGTCTGTTCTCCAGGACGAATCCCGGGAATAAACGCACCACTCTTCTTCAAGTTATCTGCTGTTTCGCGAGGGTTAAACACCAACGCAGTATAGAAGAAACAGAAAAAGATAATCGCTGTTGCATATAACAATGAGTACAACGGTTGTCCCGGTGACACAGCAAGTGAAAAATCACTTAACCATGACAAGGACTCATTTTGTCCAAACCACTGAGCCAGTGTGCCTGGAAACAAAATTATGCTGGACGCAAAAATAGGTGGTATAACACCAGCCATATTTATCTTCAGCGGTAAATGAGTGCTTTGCGCTGCAAAAACCTTTCGGCCTTGTTGACGCTTAGCATAGTTAACAACAATACGTCGTTGTCCACGCTCTACAAATACCACAAAATATGTGACAGCAAAAACAATTACTGCCAGCAACAACAATACTAGTACACTTATGTCGCCTTGACGCGCCTGCTCAGCCGTTTGACCGATAGCAGATGGTAGACCTGCAACAATACCTGCGAAAATTAATATCGAGATACCATTACCAATGCCTCTTTCGGTAATTTGCTCACCTAACCACATAAGGAACATTGTTCCAGTGACTAAACTCACAACCGCTACAAAGTAAAATCCGAATCCTAGGTTTACTACTAAACCTGGAACTAAGTTCGGAAGACCTGTTGCGATACCGATTGCCTGGAACGTACCCAGGACCAATGTGCCGTATCTAGTGTATTGACTAATCTTCTTTCGCCCTGACTCGCCTTCCTTTTTCAATTCAGCGAGAGCAGGATGAACGACTGTCAATAACTGCATAATGATCGATGCCGAAATATACGGCATGATACCTAATGCAAAAATAGAGGCACGTTCAAGGGCGCCACCAGAGAACATGTTAAACATGCCTAAGATGGTACCCTTTTGCTGATTAAACAGCTCTGCTAGTACAGCAGCGTCAATACCAGGAATTGGTACAAACGAACCGGCTCTAAAGACGATAATTGCACCAATCACGAACAGCAGGCGGGTTTTCAATTCAGATAAACCGCCCTTCGCGCTTTTTAAATCAAGTCCTGGTTTTGCCATCGACGTATTATTCCTCGATCTTGCCACCGGCAGCTTCAATAGCTGCACGTGCACCTTTGGTTGCCTTTAGACCTTTAACGGTCACAGGGCGCTCAATGGTACCTGAAAGAACGATTTTAGCAAACTGTATGTTGCGAGTAACTAGATTCGCATCTTTCAGCGCATTTAGGTCGATAACATCACCGTTAACTTTAGCTAGTTCGCTAATGCGAACTTCTGCTGATACCAACGCACGACGCGAGGTAAAACCAAACTTAGGTAGACGAATCTTAAGTGGCATTTGACCACCCTCGAAACCGACGCGAACGCCGCCGCCTGAACGAGACTTCTGTCCCTTGTGACCGCGGCCACAAGTTTTACCAGTCCCAGAACCGATACCGCGACCTACACGCTTAGCTGCTGATTTAGCACCTGCAGCAGGTGATAGAGTATTTAGACGCATCTTATACTTCCTCCACCGAAACCATGTAGTAAACCTTGTTAATCATACCGCGAACTGAAGGAGTATCTTCAACTTCGACTGTATGATTAATGCGGCGTAAACCTAGACCAGTCAAAGTTGCACGATGCTTAGGCAAACGTCCAATTGAACTTTTAGTCTGAGTTACTTTAAGTGTTTTAGTAGCCATGGTGCTTAACCTCGAATTTCTTTAACATTCAGGCCACGCTTAGCTGCAATTTGTGATGGTGACTTCATGTGCACCAACGCATCTACAGTTGCGCGAACGATGTTAATCGGGTTAGTAGAACCGTATGCTTTTGACAGAACGTTATGAACGCCTGCTACTTCCAATACGGCACGCATTGCGCCACCGGCAATAATACCGGTACCGTCAGAGGCTGGCTGCATGTAAACACGCGATCCAGTATGACGACCCTTTACAGGGTGGTGTAAAGTACCGTTGTTCAATTCAACGTTCACAATGTTACGGCGAGCCTTTTCCATTGCTTTCTGAATTGCTGCTGGTACTTCACGCGCTTTACCATAGCCAAAACCGACTTTACCGTTACCATCACCGACTACAGTTAGTGCAGTGAAGCTAAAGATACGTCCGCCTTTAACTACTTTAGAAACACGATTAACTGCAACTAACTTCTCTTGCAGATCGTCTTTTTGTTGAGCTTCAAATTTAGCCATTTTTCATCATTCCTTAGAACTTGAGGCCAGCTTCACGAGCGGCGTCTGCTAATGCAGCAACGCGTCCGTGATACTTGAAGCCGGAACGATCGAATGCAACTACAGCTACGCCTTTTTCGATAGCGCGCTCAGCAACGATTTTACCCACTACTTTAGCTGCATCAACGTTACCAGTGTACTTTAGCTGCTCTGATACTGCTTTCTCAGCAGTAGAAGCTGCCGCCAACACTACGTTTACAGGACTAATGACCTGAGCGTAAGTATGACGTGGTGTACGATGTACAACCAGACGATTAACGCCCAGCTCTTGGATCTTCTTACGGGCGCGTAGTGCGCGGCGTAAGCGAGATGTTTTCTTATCCATATCGCGTTACCTACTTCTTCTTAGCCTCTTTACGGCGTACTTGTTCATCAGCGTAGCGAACACCTTTACCTTTATAAGGCTCTGGTGGACGATGGCTGCGAATCTCAGCAGCTACCTGACCAATTAACTGCTTATCAGTACCTTTCAGTACGATTTCAGTTTGGCTAGGACACTCTGCTGTTACGCCGTCAGGAAGTTCGTGGACCAGTGGGTGAGAAAAACCTAAAGTTAAATCAATACCTTTACCAGCGATTTTCGCACGGTAACCGACACCAATTAACTGTAGTTTCTTTTCAAAGCCTACTGTTACACCAACAACCATATTGTTGATTAAAGCTCGAGCTGTACCCGCTTGAGCGGCAGTTTTCACGCCTTCAATTGGGCTACACTTAATTTCATTGTCTTCAATAACAATAGAAACGTCAGTGTTTATAACTCGAGTCAAACTACCTTTAGTACCTTTTACGGTGATAGTTTGTTCGTTTAAAGTCACTTCTACGCCGGCAGGAATAGCGACTGGTGCTTTTGCGACACGAGACATTGCTAGCTCCTTATGCTACGTAGCAGATAACTTCCCCGCCCATGCCATTTTGGCGGGCAGTACGATCAGTCATCAAACCTTTAGAAGTGGACACGATAGCGACACCCAGTCCGCCCATAACCTTTGGAAGTTCGTTTTTACTTTTGTAAATACGAAGTCCCGGACGGCTAACGCGCTGGATAGTCTCTACGACTGGCTGACCTTGAAAGTACTTTAAAGTAATTTCCAATTCAGGCTTGGCTTCATCTGCTACGGCGTAGTCAGTGATATAACCTTCTTCTTTAAGCATTTTCGCAATAGCGATTTTTAGCTTAGCAGAAGGCATCTTCACAGATACGTGTTTAGCAGCTTGGCCGTTACGAATACGTGTTAACATATCCGCAATAGGATCTTGCATGCTCATATTAGCTTACTCCGTGACAAGTGCTTACCAGCTGGCTTTACGTAGGCCAGGAACTTCACCGCGCATAGTTGCTTCACGTAATTTAATACGGCTAAGGCCGAATTTACGTAGGAAACCATGTGGGCGACCAGTTTGACTACAGCGATTGCGCTGACGCGCTGCGCTAGAGTCACGTGGAAGAGCTTGTAACTTAAGTACGGCATCCCAACGATCTTCATCAGAAGTTGTTGAGCTGCTAATGATAGCTTTAAGAGCTAGACGCTTTTCAGCGAACTTAGCTACGAGCTTGGCACGTTTTACTTCACGTGCTTTCATTGAACTTTTTGCCATTACGCTACCCTTATTTCTTGAATGGGAAGTTAAAGCCTTCGAGCAAAGCTCGGCCTTCTTCATCATTCTTCGCAGAAGTAGTGATTACAATATCCATACCGCGGATCTTATCGATTTTATCGTATTCGATCTCTGGAAAGATTATTTGTTCACGCACGCCCATCGCATAGTTACCGCGACCGTCGAATGATTTAACACTCATACCACGGAAATCACGGATACGCGGGATTGCGATATCTACTAAACGCTCTAAGAATTCCCACATACGCTCACCGCGCAGTGTAACCTTACAGCCTATTGGGTAGCCTTCACGGATTTTAAAACCAGCAACTGACTTACGAGCTACAGTCACTACTGGCTTCTGACCAGCGATAGCAGTCATGTCACGGAGCGCATGCTCCATAACTTTCTTATCTGCTACTGCTTCGCCAACACCCATATTAAGGGTGATCTTTTCAATCCGAGGGACTTGCATGACACTGCTAAAACCAAACTTTGTTACAAGCTCAGGACTAACAGTCTCTTTATATTTATCATGCAGTTTCGCCATCGTTTACTCCAATTACTTTACGAGTTCACTGTTCGACTTAAAGAAACGGACTTTTTTGCCGTCTTCAAATCGGAAACCAACGCGATCAGCTTTGCCAGTGGCAGAGTTGAAAATCGCTACGTTTGATGCTTGTATCGGTGCTTCTTGCTCAACAATACCGCCAGCTACGCCCAATTGTGGGTTTGGCTTTTGGTGTTTCTTGACAAGGTTAAGACCTTCTACAATTAATTTACCAGTAGTAAGAACTTGAGAAACATTACCGCGTTTCCCCTGGTCTTTACCAGCTAGTACAATTACTTCGTCTTGACGACGTATTTTTGCTGCCATTTTGAAGCTCCTTACAGTACTTCTGGTGCCAGCGAGACAATTTTCATAAATTGCTCTGTACGCAATTCACGTGTCACTGGTCCAAAGATACGAGTACCAATCGGTGCAAGGTTTGCATTAAGCAAAACCGCTGCGTTCCGATCGAAGCGAATGACAGAACCGTCTGGACGACGTACGCCTTTCTTAGTACGGACTACCACCGCGTTATATACATCACCTTTCTTCGCTTTACCGCGAGGAATAGCTTCCTTTACAGAAACCTTGATGACGTCGCCGATTCCGGCATAACGACGATGAGAGCCACCCAAGACCTTAATACACTGAACTCTACGAGCGCCACTGTTACAGGCGACTTCTAGAGTCGATTGCATTTGGATCATTTTAAGTGCTCCGCTATCGTTACTTCACATTCCCACAAAGGGGGTACATTTTCTGTCCAAATTTAGACTTTAATTTAGTCAAATTTGGCGCGCAAGTGTAACACCCAAAAATAGGAATAGATAGTACTAAAAATACAAACGGCTCCAAGCAATGGAGCCGTTTACCTAAACGCCTAATAATATTAGGCTTTTGTTACTACTTCAACCAGAGTCCAAGACTTAGTCTTAGAAAGCGGGCGACATTCGCGAATAGTCACGACATCACCAGCATTACACTGATTCTGCTCATCATGAGCATGGATCTTAGTAGTACGCTTAAGGAACTTACCGTATAACGGATGTTTAACCTTACGCTCAATAGCTACAGTGATAGACTTGTCCATCTTGTTGCTAAGTACTCGACCCTGTAAAGTACGGATATTATCAGTCATTACACACCCGCCTTAGAAGTAATAATGGTCTTAACGCGCGCAATGTTACGACGCACGATTTTAAGCTGTTGAGTTTGAGTCAACTGACCAGTGGCGTGTTGCATACGCAGATTAAACTGCTCACGCAGCAGACCAAGCAGTTCAGCGTTCAATTCTTCAACGCTCTTTTCTGTTAGTTCGCTCGCTTTCATTACATCACCGTCTTAGTTACGAAGGTAGTCTTAAGAGGCAACTTGGAAGCAGCAAGAGCGAAAGCTTCACGAGCCAACTCTTCTGGTACACCATTCATCTCATAAAGAACCTTACCTGGTTGAATTTGGGCTACCCAATATTCAACGTTACCCTTACCTTTACCCATACGCACTTCAAGAGGCTTAGAGGTAATTGGCTTATCAGGGAAAACGCGGATCCAGATTTGACCTTGACGTTTAATATGACGTGTCATAGCACGACGCGCAGCTTCAATTTGACGAGCAGTTAGACGACCACGTCCAACAGCTTTCAAACCGAATTCACCGAAGCTTACTTCAGTGCCGTTCGCAAGACCGCGGTTACGGCCCTTGAACATTTTGCGGAACTTTGTTCTTTTTGGTTGCAGCATTGCCAGCTCTCCTATTTACCGCGAGGCTTGCGCTTCGGCTGCTGTTTCGGCTCTTCATGCTGAGGAACGATACCGTCTAGAACTTCACCTTTGAAGACCCAAACTTTAACGCCAATCACACCGTATTGAGTGTGACTCTCAGAAGTAGAATAGTCGATATCAGCACGAAGAGTATGCAAAGGTACACGACCCTCACGATACCATTCCGAGCGCGCAATTTCAGCGCCGCCTAGACGGCCGCTAACTTGTACCTTGATACCTTTCGCGCCAAGACGCATTGCGTTTTGAACTGCGCGCTTCATAGCACGACGGAACATAACACGACGCTCTAACTGCGAAGCGATGCCATCGGCAACAAGCTTAGCATCTAGCTCAGGCTTACGGATCTCAGCGATGTTAATTTGAGCTGGAATACCAGTCAATTTAGCAACTGCATTGCGTAGCTTTTCTACGTCTTCGCCTTTCTTACCAATCACAACACCTGGACGGGCTGTGTGGATAGTAACACGAACACTTTTAGCTGGACGCTCGATAACAATTTTAGAAACTGATGCTTGCTTAAGTTTCTTTTCAAGAAACTTACGCACTTCCCAGTCACTATTCAAGTTATTGGCATAGTCTGACTTGTCAGCGTACCATGTCGAGATCCAAGGCTTAGTGATACCCAGACGGATACCATTAGGATGTACTTTCTGTCCCATTGCTAACTCCTAGCGATCTGATACAACCACAGTAATGTGGCTGGTACGCTTGATTATGCGATCAGCACGGCCTTTGGCACGTGGCATGATACGCTTCATAGTTGGACCTTCATCGATCATAATCTTTCCAACTCTTAATTCGTCAATGTCAGCACCTTCATTGTGCTCAGCATTGGCGATAGCAGAGTCCAGTACTTTTTTAACAAGTACGGCAGCTTTCTTAGGGCTGAAAGTTAGAATTTCGAGAGCCTTAGCAACAGGCAGTCCACGGATTTGATCTGCAACCAAACGACACTTTTGAGGCGACGTACGGGCAAAACGATGTATAGCTAAAACTTCCATCTTATTCCTCCCGTATTAACGCTTCTTCGCTTTCTTATCTGCAGCATGGCCGCGATAAGTGCGTGTTGGTGAAAACTCACCAAGCTTGTGGCCGATCATTTCGTCAGTTACGAACACAGGTACGTGCTGACGACCATTATGGACAGCGATGGTCAACCCAATCATATTAGGGATGATCATAGAGCGGCGAGACCAAGTCTTAATAGGCTTCTTGTCTCCAGCTTCCATCGCTTTCTCTACCTTCTTCAGCAAGTGTAGGTCAATGAATGGACCTTTCTTGAGAGAACGTGGCATGGCGAATCCTCTTACTTTTTATTGCGACGACGTACAATGTACTTGTCGGTGCGTTTGTTACTACGAGTCTTATAACCCTTAGTAGGCATACCCCAAGGTGAAACAGGGTGACGGCCACCAGATGTACGGCCTTCACCACCACCATGTGGGTGATCAACTGGGTTCATTGCAACACCACGAACTGTCGGGCGTACGCCTCTCCAGCGTTTAGCACCTGCTTTACCTAACTGGCGTAGCATATGCTCGGCGTTACCAACTTCACCCAATGTCGCGCGGCAATCAACCGGCACTTTACGCATTTCGCCAGAGCGAAGACGTAGAGTGGCGTATGCGCCATCACGAGCAATAACTTGTACATAAGCACCAGCAGAACGAGCGATTTGAGCACCTTTACCAGGCTTCATTTCGACTGCGTGCACTACGCTACCCACAGGGATATTACGTAGAGGCAATGCGTTACCGCTCTTGATCTCTGCATCGATACCAGACTGGATTGCATCTCCAGCTTTCATGCCTTTAGCGGCAATGATGTAACGACGCTCACCGTCAGCGTAAAGTACCAAAGCGATGTTAGCTGTACGGTTTGGATCATATTCCAAACGTTCAACCTTCGCAGGGATACTGTCTTTATTACGCTTAAAGTCGATTAGACGATAATGTTGCTTATGACCACCACCAATGTGGCGGACAGTGATACGACCAGTATTGTTACGGCCACCACTTTTTGATTTCTTCGCCAACAGGCCTGCAAAAGGTTTACCTTTATGCAGATCGTTGTTCACCACTTTAACTAGATGGCGACGACCTGGAGAGGTTGGCTTACACTTAATAACTGCCACGATAATTCTCCTTTGCTTATTCAGCGCCGCCGACGAAATCGATGTCAGCACCTTCAGCTAGAGTAACATAGGCTTTTTTCCAATCGCTACGACGGCCTGTACGGGCACCGTGACGCTTAGTTTTACCTTTGTTAACCAAAGTGCGAACTGAATCGACTTCAACTTCGAATAGCTGTGCTACTGCAGCTTTAACTTCAGCTTTAGTTGCATCGATAGCTACACGGAAAACAACTGTATTGGTTTTCTCAGCGTTCACAGTGCTCTTTTCAGAAACATGTGGAGCAAGAATAACTTTTAACAAACGTTCTTCGCTTATCATCCCAGCATCTCCTCGATTTGCTTAATAGCTTCAGCAGTTACGAGTACTTTGTTGAATGCGATAAGGCTAACTGGATCAATACCAGCAACATCACGAACATCAACTTTGTACAAGTTACGAGCAGCTAAGAACAAGTTCTCGTCAACTTCTGGAGTAACAATCAACACGTCTTCAAGTTGCATTTCAGCAAGTTTAGCTTTCAGCTCTTTAGTTTTAGGAGCATCAACACTAAACGACTCAACAACGATAAGACGGTCTTGACGTACCAATTCAGAGAATATGCTTTTCAGCGCTCCGCGGTACATCTTCTTGTTAACTTTTTGGCTGTGATCTTGTGCTTTAGCAGCGAATGTTACGCCACCGCCACGCCAGATTGGGCCTTTAACAGTACCGGCACGTGCGCGGCCAGTACCTTTTTGGCGCCATGGCTTTTTGCCAGAGCCAACTACTTCTGCACGAGTCTTTTGAGCACGAGTGCCCTGACGTGCGTTTGCAGCGTAAGCTACAACTACCTGATGAACCAGTGCTTCGTTAAAGTCACGGCCGAAGGTAGTTTCGGAAACTTCAAGAGCACTCTGTGCGTCTTTCAATACCAATTCCATTACTATCTCCTCAGACCTTAAGCTTTAACAGCTGGTTTGATGATCAGGTCGCCATTAGTAGCGCCTGGAACTGCACCCTTAACCAGTAGCAAGTTACGTTCAGCATCTACACGTATAACGTCTAGATTCTGCGTAGTAACACGCTCTGCACCCATGTGGCCTGACATTTTCTTACCTTTGAAAACGCGACCAGGTGTCTGGTTTTGACCAATAGAACCGTTAGATCTATGAGCCAAAGAGTTACCATGAGTCATATCTTGGGCATGGAAGTTCCAACGCTTAATACCGCCTTGGAAGCCTTTACCTTTTGATTGACCAGTTACATCTACTTTCGCAATTTCAGCGAAAATATCTACATTAAGCTCAGCACCAACTTCGATACCTTCACCTTCACCATCTGCCAAACGCATTTCCCATAAACCACGACCGGCTTCAACGCCTGCCTTAGCAAAGTGACCTGCTTCTGGTTTAGTGATGCGATTAGCTTTTTTAGTACCAGTAGTTACTTGAAGTGCGCGGTAACCGTCTGTATCCAAAGTTCTCACTTGGGTTACACGGTTAGCAGCAATTTCAATTACTGTTACAGGTACCGACGCGCCATCTTCATTGAAGATACGTGTCATACCTACTTTACGACCGATAAGACCGATAGCCATCTCTCAAACCTCTTCTAAGCTCAATTAACCCAAGCTAATTTGAACGTCAACGCCAGCTGCAAGATCTAAACGCATAAGTGCGTCTACAGTCTTTTCAGTAGGCTCGACGATATCAACAAGACGCTTGTGAGTACGAAGTTCGTACTGATCACGCGCATCTTTATTAACGTGTGGAGAAGTCAAAATGGTATAACGTTCTTTACGCGTAGGAAGTGGAATTGGACCACGAACCTGTGCGCCTGTACGCTTAGCAGTTTCAACGATTTCCGCAGTAGACTGATCAATCAAACGATGATCAAATCCTTTTAAGCGGATACGGATTCTTTGGTTCTGCATTGACCAGAGCTCCTAAAATGTACACATAAAAAATCACCCTCTAGCTTCTTCCTTTTGGAAAAGCAGAGCGAGATGATTTAACCGTTCGACTCACAATCGGAGTCGCTGTTTTTTTACGTCAACCTCAAGGGTAGACCAATTTAAATCGCCTAATGGTTAAGGCGAGGGGGTATTATACTGACTTTAGCGCTCAGATCAACCCCACTGTTTGAAATACCGTCAAATAGACAGAATTCAATAAAGTGGCGGCTATTATACCGAGCCAGATCAAGATTACTAGCCCCAATAACTTTCTTTCGGAAATAAAAAAGGCAGCCTAGGCTGCCTTTTTTGATATTGAGTTAAGACTCGTTGCTATTAAGCAACAATCTTAGCTACAACACCAGCACCAACAGTACGGCCACCTTCACGGATAGCGAAGCGTAAACCTTCATCCATCGCGATTGGGCAGATTAGTGTAACTGTCATCTGTACGTTATCACCAGGCATTACCATCTCAACGCCTTCAGGCAATTCGATAGTACCAGTTACATCCGTTGTACGGAAATAGAACTGTGGACGGTAACCTTTGAAGAATGGAGTGTGACGTCCGCCTTCTTCTTTAGACAGAACGTAGATTTCTGACTCAAAAGTTGTATGTGGAGTAATTGAACCTGGAGCAGCAAGAACCTGACCACGTTCAACATCTTCACGCTTAGTACCACGTAGAAGAACACCACAGTTTTCGCCAGCACGACCTTCGTCAAGTAGCTTGCGGAACATTTCAACACCAGTACAAGTAGTCTTAGTAGTATCACGGATACCAATAATTTCGACTTCTTCACCAATCTTGATGATACCGCGCTCTACACGACCAGTTACAACTGTACCACGGCCTGAGATTGAGAAAACATCTTCGATTGGAAGAATGAATGCACCATCAATAGCACGCTCTGGCTCTGGAATATAAGTATCAAGTGCTTCTGCAAGCTCAAGAATTTTAGCTTCCCACTCTGGCTCGCCTTCAAGGGCTTTAAGCGCAGAACCTTGGATAACTGGTAAGTCATCACCTGGGAAGTCATATTCAGAAAGAAGTTCACGAACTTCCATTTCTACAAGCTCAAGAAGCTCTTCGTCATCTACCATGTCACATTTGTTCATGAATACGATGATGAATGGTACGCCAACCTGACGTGAAAGCAGGATGTGCTCACGTGTTTGTGGCATTGGACCATCTGTAGAAGCAACTACTAGAATCGCGCCGTCCATTTGAGCAGCACCAGTGATCATGTTTTTAACATAATCGGCGTGACCAGGACAATCTACGTGTGCGTAGTGACGTGCAGGTGTGTCATATTCGATGTGAGAAGTATTAATTGTAATACCGCGCTCACGCTCTTCAGGAGCATTATCGATTTGTGCGAAGTTTTTAACTTCACCACCGTAAGTCTTAGTTAACACAGACGAGATAGCAGCAGTAAGAGTTGTCTTACCATGATCGACGTGTCCGATAGTACCCACGTTTACGTGTGGTTTAATACGTTCAAATTTTTCTTTAGCCACGATATATTCCTTTCTTTTCAGAAAATGCTCGGTTTATTTAACCGAGCAATAGCAATTAATTATATCAATAATAGAGTCTGGCTATTAGCCTCGAGCTTCCATTATTGCTTTAGTAACATTTTGCGGTGCATCGGAGTACTTCAAAAACTCCATTGAGTATGAAGCACGACCCTGAGTCGCAGAGCGCAAAGCGGTTGCATAACCGAACATTTCAGACAAAGGTACTGTTGCATGCACAAGTTTAACACCTGCGATACCATCGTCCATACCTTCAATTAGGCCACGACGACGGTTTAAGTCTCCCACAACATCACCCATATGATTTTCAGGTGTTGTCACTTCGACTTTCATACAAGGTTCAAGCAAGGCAGGGTCTGCTTCAAGAGCACCCTTTTTAAAGCCCATTGAACCGGCGACTTTAAAGGCCATTTCGTTCGAATCCACATCATGATATGAACCGTCAAACAAAGTAACCTTTACGTCTAGAATAGGGAAGCCGGCTAATACGCCGCTCTTCATCTGTTCTTGAATACCTTTGTCTACTGCTGGGATGTATTCCTTTGGAACAGAACCACCAACAATTTCATTGACAAATTCGTAGCCAAAACCTTGTTCTTGAGGTTCTAGCTTTAACCAAACATGACCGAATTGACCTCGACCACCAGATTGGCGAATGAACTTGCCTTCAACTTCCACGCTTGCGCGGATAGTCTCACGATATGCAACTTGAGGTTTACCTACATTACAGCTAACACCAAACTCGCGACGCATACGGTCAACGATAATGTCTAAGTGTAGCTCACCCATACCAGAGATCAGTGTTTGGCCTGATTCTTCATCAGTTTCAACACGGAACGACGGATCTTCCGCTGCAAGTTTTTGCAACGCCATCCCCATCTTATCTTGGTCTGCCTTGGTTCTAGGTTCAACAGCAATAGTAATTACAGGCTCAGGAAAATCCATTCGCTCCAGAACTACTTTATGGTCAATATCGCACAATGTATCGCCAGTCGTCACGTCTTTAAGACCAATAGCTGCAGCGATGTCGCCAGCGCGTACTTCTTTAATCTCTTGACGGTCATTAGCGTGCATCTGCACCATACGACCAATACGTTCACGTTTTTGCTTAACAGAGTTATAAACGCCAGCACCGGTTTCCAATACACCTGAATAAACACGTATAAAGGTTAAGGTACCCACAAATGGGTCTGTTGCAATCTTAAAGGCTAAAGCAGCGAAAGGCGCATTATCATCCGCAGGACGATATGTTTCTTTCTCATTGTCATCCATTCCCGTAATTGCAGGAACTTCGACAGGTGACGGTAGATAATCTACCACTGCATCGAGCACCGCTTGCACACCTTTGTTCTTAAAAGCAGAACCACAGGTGACCAAAACGATTTCATTATTTAAGGTACGCTTACGTAATGCCTCTTTGATCTCAACTTCTGAAAGTACACTTCCTTCGAGGTATTTTTCCATCAGTTCGTCTGAAGCTTCCGCTGCACTCTCAACCAAGTACTCACGCATTTCTGCTGCTTTATCGGCTAAGTCTGCTGGTATTTCTTCATAACTGAAAGTCATTCCCAGGTCTTCTTCAGACCAGTTAATCGCTTTCATCTTGATCAAATCAACAACACCTTTGAACTCTTCTTCTGCACCGATATTCAGCTGAATAGGGACACAGTTTGCTCCAAGACGGTTACGGATCTGTTCGACTACGCTATCAAAGTCAGCCCCTGCACGGTCCATCTTATTGATGAAAACCATACGAGGGACATGATACTTATCAGCTTGACGCCAAACAGTCTCAGATTGAGGTTCAACCCCAGATGAACCACAGAATACAACCACAGCACCATCTAAGACTCGTAGTGAACGTTCTACTTCAATAGTGAAGTCAACGTGACCAGGAGTATCGATGATGTTGATACGGTGTTCAGTAAACTGCGCATCCATTCCGCGCCAGAAAGTAGTCGTTGCGGCTGATGTGATGGTAATCCCACGTTCCTGCTCTTGTTCCATCCAATCCATAGTGGCTGCGCCATCATGAACTTCACCGATCTTATGAGACATACCGGTGTAGAATAGAACACGTTCAGTTGTGGTGGTTTTACCAGCGTCAACATGAGCGACAATACCGATATTACGATAACGCTCAATTGGAGTTGTACGAGCCACGATTTATACCCTCTTAGCTAAAACCTGAGTGTTAGCAATGCAAGTAAGGCGTGGGACTTAGCCCACGCCAAGATATTACCAGCGGTAATGAGCAAACGCTTTGTTTGCTTCTGCCATACGATGCACGTCTTCGCGCTTCTTAACAGCAGTACCTTTGTTGTCTGATGCGTCTAGCATTTCACCGGCTAGACGTAACGCCATAGATTTTTCACCACGCTTACGTGCAGCTTCAACCAACCAGCGCATCGCCAGTGCGTTACGACGCACTGGACGAACTTCACATGGTACCTGGTATGTAGAACCACCAACACGACGAGATTTAACTTCGACGGTTGGACGCACATTGTCCAGGGCTGCTTCAAGGATAACTAGATGATCTTCGCCTTTCTTTTCGAAAGCGGTATCTAGTGCCTTGTAAATAATTTTTTCTGCAGTCGACTTTTTGCCGTCCTGCATAATGACGTTGATGAACTTAGCCAGCAACTCACTGTTGAACTTTGGATCTGGTAGGATTTTACGTTGTCCTACAACGCGACGTCTTGGCATAACAATTTCTCCGTATGCTTCAGGGACCCCAAAACTGGAATCTCAATAAAAACTAGCTTGGCCTTACTTAACGGAAAACGTTAAGACTTAGGACGCTTAGCACCGTACTTTGAACGACCTTGACGACGTTCACTTACACCAGCACAATCTAAAGCGCCACGTACAGTGTGGTAACGTACACCCGGTAGATCTTTTACACGACCACCGCGGATTAGAATTACACTGTGTTCCTGCAGGTTGTGGCCTTCACCGCCGATGTACGAAGTAACTTCGAAACCGTTAGTTAGACGCACACGAGCTACTTTACGTAGTGCAGAGTTAGGTTTTTTTGGTGTGGTTGTGTATACGCGAGTACAAACACCACGTTTTTGTGGACACGCTTCCAACGCAGGCACATTAGTCTTATCGACTTTAGGTGCGCGTGGCTTACGTACCAACTGGTTTACAGTTGCCATGTATAGCTCCGAATCAGTTGACCGAATCAACAGTAAGGTGTGAAAAATCTATATCCCACAGGTGTGGGACGCGAAATTTTAGAAGTGTATGGCGTTAGTGTCAAGAAATAGACAACTTTTAACCGATTTAAAGTAAAAAAAAGGCGCAAAAGGCGCCTTTTTTACAATTTGTTTACTTTTCAGACTGAATTAATCAGAACTTCCAGCTAGATTTAGTAAATCTGCAAGGTTCTGCTCAGCTTCGCTTGCGCTAATTGTTGGTGCTTCAGTAGACGTTGGTTTCGCCGCCGCTGCTGCACGCTTCTGATGGTATGCGTAACCCGTACCAGCAGGGATCAAACGACCCACAATTACGTTCTCTTTAAGACCGCGTAGTTTGTCTTTCTTACCGCCAACGGCTGCTTCAGTAAGAACACGAGTGGTCTCCTGGAACGATGCTGCTGAGATAAATGACTCTGTCGCTAGAGACGCCTTGGTGATACCAAGAAGGTCACGAGTAAAGGTGACTAACTGCTTTCCTTGCGCTTCAAGTTCGCGGTTAGCGATCTTAACGCGTGAAACTTCAGCTTGCTCGCCTGCTAGGAAATTACTGTCACCAGCATTAGTGATCTCACACTTACGCAGCATCTGGCGAATAATCACCTCAATGTGCTTATCGTTGATCTTAACACCCTGTAGACGGTAAACATCCTGCACTTCATTCACGATGTAGTTAGCCACATTGTGGATACCACGTAGACGTAGAATATCGTGCGCAGCTTCTGCACCATCAGCAATAACTTCACCACGTTCGACTTTTTCGCCTTCGAACACGTTTAGGTTACGCCACTTAGGAATCATCTCTTCGTAGTGCTCGCCACCTTCTGCAGGGGTAATCACTAGACGACGCTTACCTTTGGTTTCCTTACCGAACGAGATAGTACCCGATACTTCAGCAAGAATAGCTGGCTCTTTCGGCTTACGCGCTTCAAACAAGTCGGCTACGCGTGGCAGACCACCGGTAATATCACGAGTCTTAGACGATTCTTGAGGAATACGTGCTAAGGCATCACCAACGTTAATTGATGCGTTATCGTCAAGGTTGACAATCGCGTTGCCAGGCAAGAAGTATTGTGCTGGAACTTCAGTACCAGGAATCTTCAAGTCACCGCCATCAGCTGCAACGAGACGAATCATAGGACGCATCTCTTTACCGGCTGTTGGACGTTGTGCAACATCTAATATCACAATAGATGATAGACCCGTTAGATCATCTGTTTGACGTGTCATAGTGACATTGTCAATCATATCGACGAACTTAGTACTACCCGCAACTTCAGTGATAATTGGGTGAGTATGTGGATCCCAGTTAGCGATAATATCGCCAGCTGCAACAGCTGCATCTTCTAGTTTTTCTAGAATAGTACCGTATGGCACCTTATAACGCTCTTTCTCACGACCTAGCTCATCAATAATGGCTAGCTCTGAAGAACGAGATACAATGACCAATTTGCCATTGATGTTCGTTACATGCTTAGCATTGTGCAGCTTTAGAGTACCCGCGTTCTTAACTTGAACGTTGTTCTCTGCTGACGCACGAGATGCTGCACCACCAATGTGGAAGGTACGCATCGTAAGCTGTGTTCCTGGCTCACCAATTGACTGAGCCGCAACAACACCGATTGCTTCACCTTGGTTGATGATATGGCCACGAGCCAAATCACGACCATAACAAGCAGCACACACACCGAAGTCTGTATCACAGCTAATTACTGAGCGAACAATCATTTCATCGATTGAATTATCTTCGATGATGTCACACCAAGCTTCGTCAAGCAGTGTATTACGGGGCACAAGTACTTCTTCAGTACCTGGCTTAAATACATCTTGAGCAACAACACGACCTAGAACACGTTCACGCAACGGCTCAACAACATCACCACCTTCAATAAGGGGTTTCATTGTTAGACCTTCAAACGTGCCACAGTCTTCTTCAATCACAACTAAATCTTGTGCAACGTCTACTAGACGACGAGTCAGGTAACCTGAGTTAGCTGTCTTCAATGCCGTATCCGCTAGACCTTTACGCGCACCGTGAGTCGAAATAAAGTACTGAGATACGTTTAGACCTTCACGGAAGTTTGCGGTAATCGGTGTTTCGATGATTGAGCCATCTGGCTTAGCCATCAAACCACGCATACCGGCAAGCTGACGAATCTGTGCAGCACTACCACGAGCACCAGAATCGGCCATCATGTAGATACTGTTGAAAGATTCTTGCTCTTCTTCTACGCCGTCACGGTTAATCACTGTCTCAGTTGACAGGTTTTGCATCATCGCTTTAGAAACTTTTTCGTTCGCGCTTGCCCAGATATCGATGACCTTGTTGTAACGCTCACCGGCTGTTACTAGACCTGACTGGAACTGCTCTTGAATCTCAAGAACTTCCGCTTCAGCGTCTGCAACTAGCGTGTACTTTTCATCTGGAATAACCATGTCGTTGATACCAACAGAGGCACCAGACACAGTTGCATAATGAAAACCGGTATACATCAATTGGTCAGCAAAGATAACGGTATCTTTAAGACCTAGTTGACGGTAACAAGTGTTCAATAGCTTAGAGATCTGCTTCTTACCCATGTTCTGGTTAACCAGATCATAAGATAAGCCTTTTGGCAGAATCGTTGAAAGCAATGCACGACCCACTGTTGTATCTACGATACGACGAGTCTTAACTTTTTCGCCTGCTTCGTTAATCTTGGTTTCGGTAATACGAACCTTAACGCGAGCATGCAATTCTGCGAAGCCGGTGCGGTAAGCTTTTTCAGCTTCTGCAACATCAGCAAATGCCATGCCTTCACCCTTGCCGTTAATGCGCTCACGACTCGTGTAGTAAAGACCCAATACAACATCCTGAGATGGTGTAATCACCGGCTCACCGTTTGCAGGTGATAGGATGTTGTTGGTAGACATCATTAGTGAACGTGCTTCTAGCTGAGCTTCCAGCGTTAGCGGCACGTGAACAGCCATTTGGTCACCATCGAAATCGGCGTTGTATGCCGCACAAACCAATGGGTGAAGCTGAATAGCTTTACCTTCGATTAGTACTGGCTCAAATGCCTGGATACCTAGTCTGTGCAATGTTGGTGCACGGTTAAGCATCACTGGGTGTTCACGAATAACATCGTCTAGAACATCCCAAACTTCTGGTACTTCACGTTCAACCATCTTCTTAGCAGCTTTAATGGTAGTAGCTAAGCCACGACCTTCTAACTTGCCATAGATGAACGGCTTAAATAGCTCAAGTGCCATCTTCTTAGGAAGACCACACTGATGTAAGCGAAGCGTTGGACCAACGGTAATAACCGAACGACCAGAGTAATCAACACGCTTACCTAGCAAGTTCTGACGGAAACGACCTTGCTTACCTTTGATCATATCGGCCAAAGATTTAAGCGGACGCTTGTTAGAACCTGTAATAGCACGACCACGACGACCGTTATCTAAAAGCGCATCGACAGATTCTTGCAACATACGCTTTTCGTTACGTACGATGATATCTGGAGCAGCTAGATCTAACAGACGCTTTAGACGGTTGTTACGGTTAATTACACGACGGTAAAGGTCGTTCAAATCAGACGTAGCAAAACGTCCGCCATCTAGTGGAACTAGAGGACGTAGATCAGGTGGCAGAACTGGCAGCACTTTAAGGATCATCCACTCAGGCTTGTTACCTGATTGGAAGAATGCCTCAACAAGCTTAAGACGCTTAGTGATCTTCTTACGACGAGTCTCAGAGTTGATTGATGGCAATTCTTCGCGCATCATTTCAATTTCTTTTTCAAGCTCGATAGCACGTAGCAATTCTAGAACTGCTTCAGCACCCATCTTAGCTTCGAATTCATCACCGTACTCTTCCAATGCATCCAGATACGTTTCTTCTGTTAGCATTTGGCCGCGTTCAAGACTGGTCATGCCAGGCTCGATGACGACGAAAGATTCGAAGTAAAGTACACGTTCGATATCACGAAGAGTCATATCTAGCATCAAACCGATACGAGACGGCAGTGACTTCAAGAACCAAATATGTGCTACTGGGCTTGCAAGATCGATGTGACCCATACGTTCACGACGTACTTTAGTCTGCGTGACTTCAACGCCACACTTTTCACAGATCACACCACGGTGCTTAAGACGCTTATACTTACCGCATAAACATTCGTAATCTTTTACTGGACCAAAAATACGCGCACAGAATAAACCTTCACGTTCAGGCTTGAATGTACGGTAGTTAATGGTTTCTGGCTTCTTAACTTCACCAAACGACCAAGAACGGATCAAATCAGGTGACGCTAGGCCAATCTTGATTCCATCAAATTCTTCAGTCTTACTTTGCTGTTTCAGAAACTTTAATAAGTCTTTCACGTTTCTCTCCTGAAGGAGTTAAATCGGGTGCCCTGCTACTGCAGAGCACCGATTTTGCCAAATAGAGGCGGGAACCAGTTTTACTTGGTATCCAACTCAATGTTGATACCGAGTGAACGGATCTCTTTCAACAATACGTTGAAAGATTCAGGCATACCTGGTTGCATCTGATAGTTACCGTCGACGATGCTCTTATACATCTGAGTACGACCGTTCACATCATCCGACTTAACAGTTAGCATTTCCTGAAGAGTATATGCTGCACCGTAAGCTTCAAGTGCCCATACTTCCATCTCACCGAAACGCTGACCACCGAACTGCGCTTTACCACCCAATGGCTGCTGAGTAACAAGACTGTACGAACCGGTAGAACGGGCGTGCATCTTATCGTCAACCAAGTGGTTAAGCTTGAGCATGTACATATAACCTACGGTTACTTGACGCTCAAATTCGTTACCAGTACGACCATCACACAGCGTTAGCTGACCTGATGTCGGTAGACCTGCAAGAGCAAGCATCTGCTTGATCTCTTTCTCTTTGGCACCATCAAACGCAGGTGTAGCTGTTGGTACACCACCTTTAAGGTTTTTAGCAAGACGCAAGATTTCATCATCAGTAAATGAATCGATGTCGACTTTTTGAATTACTTCGTCGCCCAATTCATAAACTTCTTTGATGTATCCGCGAAGTTCTGCCAATTCGCGCTGCTCTTCAAGCATTTCAGCAATACGATTACCGATACCTTTAGCTGCAGCACCCATATGAACTTCAAGTACTTGACCGATGTTCATACGTGACGGTACACCTAGTGGGTTCAATACGATATCCACTGGGTTACCTTTGTCATCGTAAGGCATGTCTTCAACAGGACAAATCTTAGAGATTACACCCTTGTTACCGTGACGACCCGCCATCTTATCACCAGGCTGGATAGTACGTTTGACAGCAAGGTAAACCTTAACAATCTTCAGTACGCCAGGTGCTAAATCATCACCTTGAGTGATCTTACGACGCTTAACTTCAAATTTCTTATCGAAATCAGCTTTCAGCTCTTCCGCTTGCTCAGCTAATTGTTCTAGCTCAGTTTGCTTACCTTCATCATCGATGGTTTGAACCAACAATTGTGAACGTGAAATCGCGTTAAGTTGTTCTTCAGTGTAGCCTTCACCCAATAATAGGTTACGAGCACGACCAAGAACACCCTCTTCAAGAATTTGGAACTCTTCAGTCAAATCCTTCTTCGCTTCAGCGATATGCAACTCTTCGATTTCAACAGCACGCTTATCTTTATCAACGCCGTCACGAGTAAATACTTGAACGTCGATGATAGTACCTTTAACAGAGTTAGGTACACGTAGTGAACTGTCTTTAACGTCAGAAGCTTTTTCGCCGAAGATTGCTCGGAGGAGCTTCTCTTCTGGAGTCAGCTGTGTTTCACCCTTAGGTGTCACTTTACCAACTAGGATGTCGCCACCCTTAACTTCAGCGCCGATATAAACGATACCTGATTCATCTAGCTTAGAAAGCGCAGATTCACCAACGTTTGGAATATCAGCAGTGATCTCTTCGCTACCCAACTTAGTATCACGAGCAATACATGAAAGCTCTTGAATATGGATAGTGGTGAAACGATCTTCCATCGCAACACGCTCAGAGATAAGGATTGAATCCTCAAAGTTGTAACCGTTCCAAGGCATGAACGCGATACGCATGTTCTGACCAAGAGCCAAATCACCTAAATCGGTAGATGGACCATCGGCTAGTACGTCACCACGAACAACTGGATCGTTCATGCTACAACAAGGACGTTGGTTAATACACGTGTTCTGGTTAGAACGAGTGTATTTAGTCAGGTTGTAGATATCGATACCAGCTTCGCCAGGCGTTAGCTCAGCTTCGTCAACTTTTACCACGATGCGGCTAGCGTCAACGTAGTCAACATAACCACCACGTTTAGCAACAACAACAACGCCTGAGTCAACAGCAAGAGTACGCTCAATACCAGTACCAACTAGAGGCTTATCAGCCCTAAGTGTAGGCACGGCCTGACGTTGCATGTTTGCACCCATCAATGCACGGTTCGCATCATCGTGTTCTAGGAACGGAATTAGCGACGCCGCAACAGAAATAATCTGTTGTGGTGAAACATCCATATATTGGATATCACCAGCACCCATAAAGGTAGAATCACCTTTATGACGACAAGCAATAAGCTCATCCATCATGCGACCAGTTTCGTCGAGTTGAACGATAGCCTGTGCAATAACGTAGCGACCTTCTTCGATAGCTGACAAGTAATCTACTTCGTCAGTTACCACACCATCAACTACCTTGCGGTAAGGTGTTTCAAGGAAACCATAGTTGTTTGTACGAGCAAAGGTTGCCAACGAGTTGATCAAACCAATGTTTGGACCTTCAGGAGTTTCGATTGGACATAGACGACCGTAGTGCGTCGGGTGTACATCTCGAACCTCAAAACCAGCACGTTCACGAGTCAAACCACCAGGGCCAAGCGCAGAAATACGACGCTTATGCGTCACTTCTGAAAGCGGGTTGTTTTGATCCATGAATTGTGAAAGCTGTGAAGAGCCAAAGAATTCTTTAACAGCTGCAGAGATTGGCTTGGCATTAATCAGATCTTGAGGCATAAGCTCATTTAGATCGCCAAGGCTCAAACGCTCACGTACGGCACGTTCTACACGAACGAGACCAACACGGAACTGGTTTTCAGCCATTTCACCAACACTACGGATACGACGGTTACCAAGGTGATCGATATCATCAACTTCGTCAAATCCATTACGGATGGCGATGATGTTCTTCATCACGGCAACGATATCTTCTTTAGAAAGGATACCCGTACCTTCGTCGTCATCAATACTTAGACGACGATTGAACTTCATACGACCGACTTTAGACAGGTCATAGCGTTCTTCGCTGAAGAAAAGGTTATTAAATAACGCTTCTGCAGCATCTTTAGTTGGTGGCTCACCTGGGCGCATCATACGATAGATTTCAACAAGCGCTTCTAAGCGGTTAGTTGTTGAGTCTATACGTAGAGTGTCAGACATATAAGCACCGTTATCAAGCTCGTTGATAAACAGTGTGCTTACTTCTTTAATGCCAGCAAGTGAAAGCTTTGCAAGGTCTTCTAAGCCAATTTCTGCGTTTGCAGAAACTAAAACTTCACCGGTATCTGGATCGATATAATCTTTACCAGAAATTTTGCCAACGATGTACTCAACAGGTACTTCTAGCTCGGTAGTCTTAGTCTTTTCTAGTTGACGAATATGACGCGCAGTAATACGGCGGCCTTTCTCAACAAGAACAGTGCCATCAGCTTCTTTTATATCATAGCTTGCTGTTTCGCCACGTAGACGATCAGCAACAAGATCCATTACTAATGAATCTTTCTTGATCTTAAAGTTTACGCGATCGAAGAACAGGTCGAGAATGTCTTGAGTCGAATAATCTAATGCGCGAAGAATGATCGTAGCGGCCAATTTACGACGGCGGTCAATACGAACAAACAATGCATCTTTAGGATCGAATTCAAAGTCTAACCAAGAACCACGGTAAGGAATAATACGTGCATTATAAAGCACCTTACCTGAAGAGTGGGTTTTACCACGGTCATGATCGAAGAATACGCCCGGGCTACGGTGTAGCTGAGATACGATAACACGCTCAGTACCATTAATTACAAAAGTACCGTTGTTAGTCATAAGAGGGATATCCCCCATATAAACTTCTTGTTCTTTAATATCTTTTACAGTGCCAGGTGCCGCTTCACGGT
Organism: Shewanella sp. GutCb; assembly: GCF_002836135.1. Lineage (NCBI taxonomy): Bacteria > Pseudomonadati > Pseudomonadota > Gammaproteobacteria > Alteromonadales > Shewanellaceae > Shewanella > Shewanella sp. GutCb. Next base: position 26,692 of record NZ_PJBL01000031.1, read on the forward strand.
CATAAAGAACCATACGCAATTTAACGCGTAATGGAGCTGCATATGTGATACCACGAATTTGACACTCTTTCACATCAAAAACAGGTTCGCCTAGCTTATAGCTAACGTACTGTAATTCTGAGTTACCAGAAAAACTTTTGATGGGAAAAACGCTACGGAAAGCGGCTTCAAAACCACGCTCGCCAGTAGGATCTTGATCGGTGAACTTCTTAAATGAGTCCAACTGTATAGACAAAAGATAAGGAATATCCAAAACTTGTGGACGTTTACCAAAGTCTTTGCGAATACGCTTCTTTTCAGAATAGGAGTAAACCATGGGTTTCCTCTGATTACGAGATGTGACCAAGACTGACCAATCATTTGATTGAGACAGCACGTTTGCCCATCACCGTTGATGGCAAGAACCTAACCAGTAATCTCTGTTAGGGACTGCAAAATCTGGCGACAAACGGTGAATAAAAAATCGCCTGCGCATACAGCGCAAAAAAGGCCGACGGTTAAAAAACCGCCAGCCCTAACCTAATTTCTTAGGTTGAGTAAGTTAAGTTATAACTTACTTGATCTCTACAGAAGCACCAGCTTCTTCTAGATCAGTCTTAAGCGTGTCAGCTTCTTCTTTAGAAATAGCTTCTTTAACAGCTATTGGAGAAGATTCTGCCATAGCTTTAGCTTCTTTAAGGCCTAGACCTGTAGCGCCACGAAGAGCTTTAATTACTTTAACTTTGTTCTCACCGAAAGAAGTAAGAATAACGTCAAACTCTGTTTGCTCTTCAGCAGCAGCAGCTTCGCCACCACCAGAAACAACAGCAGCAGCAGCAGATACGCCGAACTTCTCTTCCATTGCTTCGATTAGTTCAACAACTTCCATTACAGACATTTCTGCAAGAGCTTCTAAGATTTGGTCTTTAGTGATAGACATAACAAAAAATTCCTAATTGTACTGAATTCAATTTTAATTAAGCGGCTAATAAAATTATTAAGCAGCTTCTTTCTGATCGCGTAGAGCGGCCAATGTACGAACGAACTTGCCTGCAGATGCTTCTTTTAGAGTCATCATGAACTGAGCTAGTGCTTCTTCGTATGTTGGTAGTTTTGCTAAACGATCAATATCAGATGCAGGGATTAATTCCCCTTCAAAGGCTGCTGCTTTGATTTCAAACTTCTCTTGTGACTTCGCGAAATCTTGTAGAAGACGCGCTGCTGCACCTGGGTGCTCATTAGAGAATGCAATCAAAGTAGGACCAGTGAACGTATCGCTTAAGCACTCAAAATCAGTACCAGCGACAGCGCGTTTTACTAGTGTATTACGTACAACTTTAACGTATACACCAGCTTCACGAGCTGCTTTACGAAGACCGGTCATATCACCTACAGTTACGCCACGTGAATCGGCAACAACTGCAGATAAAGCACCTTTGGCAGCTTCGTTGACTTCAGCAACAATCGCTTTTTTGTCTTCGAGTCCTAATGCCATTGGCTTTACTCCTGGATTCTATCTAGGGAAAATCCCTAGCAATTACCATGCTAAATATCTAATGATATCTAGCGACTTACGGCGCGAAAAGATCCAGCAGAATAAAATCTATCTGGGGTCCGACACCGTCTACGTAGGAGATTAAGTTAGTTATTCAACTAACACCTACGGTCTTGGACGGAGATTGATTTTTAATCCAAAAAGATTAAACCTCAACCTCAACCCTACAAAGTGCGCGCATTATAGACTAATACGCGAGCATTGTAAATTTACTTACCATCATCCAGAGTACTCTGGTCAATAGTAACACCTGCACCCATAGTGGTAGAGATGCTTACTTTCTTAAGGAAAACACCTTTAGCAGCTGCTGGCTTGGCTTTTTTAAGAGCAACAAGAAGAGCTTCTAAGTTTTCTTTAAGTTGAGCTGTTTCAAAATCCACTTTACCAATAGTAGTGTGGATGATGCCGTTCTTATCGTTACGATAGCGAACTTGACCAGCTTTAGCGTTCTTAACTGCTTCTGCAACGTTTGGCGTTACAGTACCAGTTTTAGGGTTAGGCATAAGACCACGTGGGCCTAAGATTTGACCTAACTGACCAACAACGCGCATTGCATCTGGAGATGCGATTACAACGTCAAAGTTCATTTCACCCGCTTTAACTTGGGCAGCAAGCTCGTCCATACCGACTAGCTCAGCACCGGCTGCAATAGCAGCTTCAGCGTTTGCGCCTTGAGTAAATACAGCTACACGTACGTCACGACCAGTACCGTGTGGTAGCACAGTAGCGCCACGAACGTTTTGGTCAGATTTACGTGGATCAACACCAAGGTTTACAGCTACGTCAACACTTTCAAGGAACTTAGCAGTTGCTAGTTCTTTTAATAGTGCAACAGCTTCATTGATGTCGTAGTTCTTAGTTACTTCAACTTTTTCGCGGATCAAACGAGCGCGTTTAGTTAGCTTTGCCATTATATTAGTCCTCTACTACCAAACCCATTGAACGCGCAGTACCTTCAATTGAACGAGTCATCGCTTCAATATCAGCACCAGTCATATCCGCGGCTTTAGTCTCAGCAATTTCCTGGACAACGCTACGCTTGATAGTTCCCACTTTGTCAGTGTTAGGACGGCCAGAACCAGACTTCAAACCAGCTGCTTTAAGCAGTAGGAAAGATGCAGGTGGCGTCTTAGTTTCGAAAGTGAAAGAGCGATCAGTATATACAGTGATAACAACAGGAATTGGCATTCCTTTGTCGAAATTTGCAGTACGAGCATTGAATGCTTTACAAAATTCCATGATGTTAACACCTTTCTGACCCAATGCTGGGCCAACTGGTGGCGACGGGTTTGCAGCACCGGCTGCTACTTGTAGTTTGATGTAACCATCAACTTTCTTTGCCATGAGACATTTTCCTCAAGTTTGGGTTCAAACGCCATCAACAAAATGTTGAAAAGCTCCCCGAAAAATATGGGTGCGAATTATATACAAATTCACACCCATTTCCAATTAGTATTTGTACTTTATTTAATCAGCTCTTTTCAATCTGACTAAAATCAAGTTCTACTGGCGTTGAGCGACCGAAGATCATGACAGAAACCTTAACGCGGTTCTTCTCATAATCCACTTCTTCAACAGTACCGTTAAAGTCAGCAAAAGGCCCGTCAGTAACGCGAACCACTTCGCCTGGCTCAAACATAACGCGATGCGTTGGAGACTCAGTAGTATCCTGAAGACGCTGAAGGATTGCATCAGCTTCTTTATCAGAAATTGGTGCTGGACGATCTGATGTACCACCAATGAAGCCCATCACACGAGGGATACTCTTCACTAAGTGCCAGCTCTCGTCATTCATTTCCATCTGTACTAATACATAGCCAGGGAAGAATTTACGTTCGCTCTTACGACGTTGGCCTGCACGCATTTCAACGACTTCTTCAGTGGGTACTAATACTTCACCAAAGTAAGCTTCCATCTCGTGCATTCTGATATGTTCGTGCAACGATTTACAAACGCGGCCTTCATAGCCAGAAAACGCTTGTACTACATACCATCTTTTTTTAGCTTCAGTTGCTTCAGTCATTCGAGATGCCTATACGCCAGTAATAAAATTAACAATTCTAAGCAATACTGCGTCCATGCCCCAAAGGATTAATCCTAAAATGGCGGTTGCAGCTAATACAATAAAAGTTGTATTCAGTGCTTCTTGACGCGTAGGCCAAACCACTTTACGAACTTCAATCTGTGATTCACGAGCAAACGTTAACGCTTGCTTGCCTTTCTCTGTTTGCGACGCAATAAGACCAGCAACGGCAAAGGCAATTACAACGCCTATCGCGCGTACTAAAACACTTGCTTCAGCGAAATAATGGTTGCCAATAATAGCAGCAGCCAACAAGATTATGACTAGGCCCCACTTTATAATATCCAGAGAATTACCCTGGCTTTCAGTATTTGTTGTCATCGGTTAATTCCGTTACTCACTACGTTCTGAGACTAGTAATACTATAAATATAGCATTTTGCTCAGTGAAAAAATCAGTCAGGCTTCAATCCGAACTGACGACGGCTCAATACACTCACTAAAAGCATATCCAGCGAGTCAAAAATCGGTCATAGATTGTATTCTTATTCCACGTATTTGGCAAGAATACAAAGCCCAGCTTAACTAACAAAATTAGTACAGACTTATAATGGAAATTAAAAAGGCAGCCTAGGCTGCCTTTTTTGATATTGAGTTAAGACTCGTTGCTATTAAGCAACAATCTTAGCTACAACACCAGCACCAACAGTACGGCCACCTTCACGGATAGCGAAGCGTAAACCTTCATCCATCGCGATTGGGCAGATTAGTGTAACTGTCATCTGTACGTTATCACCAGGCATTACCATCTCAACGCCTTCAGGCAATTCGATAGTACCAGTTACATCCGTTGTACGGAAATAGAACTGTGGACGGTAACCTTTGAAGAATGGAGTGTGACGTCCGCCTTCTTCTTTAGACAGAACGTAGATTTCTGACTCAAAAGTTGTATGTGGAGTAATTGAACCTGGAGCAGCAAGAACCTGACCACGTTCAACATCTTCACGCTTAGTACCACGTAGAAGAACACCACAGTTTTCGCCAGCACGACCTTCGTCAAGTAGCTTGCGGAACATTTCAACACCAGTACAAGTAGTCTTAGTAGTATCACGGATACCAATAATTTCGACTTCTTCACCAATCTTGATGATACCGCGCTCTACACGACCAGTTACAACTGTACCACGGCCTGAGATTGAGAAAACATCTTCGATTGGAAGAATGAATGCACCATCAATAGCACGCTCTGGCTCTGGAATATAAGTATCAAGTGCTTCTGCAAGCTCAAGAATTTTAGCTTCCCACTCTGGCTCGCCTTCAAGGGCTTTAAGCGCAGAACCTTGGATAACTGGTAAGTCATCACCTGGGAAGTCATATTCAGAAAGAAGTTCACGAACTTCCATTTCTACAAGCTCAAGAAGCTCTTCGTCATCTACCATGTCACATTTGTTCATGAATACGATGATGAATGGTACGCCAACCTGACGTGAAAGCAGGATGTGCTCACGTGTTTGTGGCATTGGACCATCTGTAGAAGCAACTACTAGAATCGCGCCGTCCATTTGAGCAGCACCAGTGATCATGTTTTTAACATAATCGGCGTGACCAGGACAATCTACGTGTGCGTAGTGACGTGCAGGTGTGTCATATTCGATGTGAGAAGTATTAATTGTAATACCGCGCTCACGCTCTTCAGGAGCATTATCGATTTGTGCGAAATTCTTAACTTCACCACCGTAAGTCTTAGTTAAGACAGACGAGATAGCAGCTGTTAGCGTTGTTTTACCATGGTCGACGTGACCAATAGTACCCACGTTAACGTGCGGTTTAATACGTTCAAATTTTTCTTTAGCCATGGTATTGCCCCAATCCAAAATACTGGTGATGAAACTGCATGTAGCAAAAAATCCGATGCATAAATGCTACCGAATCAGTGAGTAAGATAATTAAGATATATAAGAAGCAGGAGGCGTGCTGACAGAAGGTCTTAAACGGGAAAAAGCACTCGTAATCGAGTGCTTTCTACTGATTAAGTATTATCAGCAAGAATTTGGAGCGGATGGCGGGAATCGAACCCGCGTTATCAGCTTGGAAGGCTGGAGTAATACCATTATACGACATCCGCGTAACCTACTTCAGGCTACCTAACTAACTAGAAAGTGGTGGAGGGAGAAGGATTCGAACCTTCGAAGGCTGAGCCGTCAGATTTACAGTCTGATCCCTTTGGCCACTCGGGAACCCCTCCAGGGAAATGGTGCCGGCACCAAGAGTCGAACTCGGGACCTACTGATTACAAGTCAGTTGCTCTACCAACTGAGCTATGCCGGCGTGTCATTTCGGTAGCGGATATTATGGAAGTGTGAGCATAAGTGCAATAGCAAAATCGTTTTTTTTCTAAAAAAAACGCCAACAGAGGTTTTTTTACGCGCATTTCCGCCTTAATGTTTACTTTTAAGCCAATTAAATTGATTTGCTCAACATTGACTAAACGACTATCCCGTAGCAGTTGTCGATAATAAATTCATAGTGTAATCTGCCCTCCTTAACGGAGAACTTCGCAATGACGCAAAACAATCAAATTCATAAAGCACTTTACCTACCTTTCGAGCGTCAGCAATGGGCTGAATTGAGAGAATCGGTGCCTTTAACACTCAGTGAAAATGATCTAGCGGATCTGCGCGGTATCAACGAAAAAATATCACTGTCAGAAGTCACTGATATTTATCTCCCTTTAAGTCGACTACTCAATCTTAACGTCGGTGCTAAACAGCAACGCGGCTTAGCACTGAATGAATTTCTCGGCCGTGTTCCGCCGAAAAGACCCTACATTATTAGCATTGCTGGCAGTGTCGCTGTAGGGAAAAGCACTACAGCGCGTATTTTGCAGGCACTACTAAGTCATTGGCCCGAACATCCTAAAGTCGATTTAATGACTACAGATGGTTTCCTGCATCCTCTGGCAGAGCTTAAACGTCGTGGTTTAATGCAACGTAAAGGATTTCCTGAAAGTTACGATATGAAGGGGTTAGTTGAGTTTATTTCAGCAGTAAAAGCGGGAGAGTCGGCCGTCAGTGCCCCCATCTACTCTCATATCACCTACGACAGAATACCGAATCAGTTACAGTGGGTCCGTCAACCCGACATTCTCATTATTGAAGGTTTAAATGTATTGCAGACGGGTCAAGACTCAGCGGTAGACACTCGACGTCCATTTGTATCTGATTTTGTCGACTTTAGTATCTATGTTGATGCTGAAGAAGAATTATTAAAGAAATGGTATATAGAACGTTTTCTACAATTTAGAACCGGAGCATTTAGTGAAGATAGCTCTTATTTTCACCATTACTCTCAATTAAGCGATGCTGAAGCAACAGCAATAGCATCAAAAATTTGGGACAGCATCAACGGACCAAACTTAACCTTAAATATCCACCCAACTCGTGAACGAGCTCATCTTATTTTGCAAAAAGGACCGGACCATCGAATGGATCAAGTCCTCCTAAGAAAATAGTACTCGTTAAGTTAACGATCGCAGGCTTATTTCACCACCAATAAAACTCTTTAGGCCGTTGGCAGTCTCGAGCACCACGGCTCCCTGCTGATCAATACCTCTGCAAATGCCTTGAACTTCCTCAGTACCTATAATGAGCTTAATCTCTTGGCCGTTAAAGAGATCTGCCTCTCCCCATCTGGCTTGAAAAGGCGCTAAACCTTCATCTTGAAACTTGCACAGATCTTGCTGCAATTGTTTCTGCAACAACGTTAGCAATGCTGTCTTATTTGGCATGTTTTCCAGAGAGGTTAAATCACTCCAAGGCTGGTCAATTGATTTTCCTTGCTGTTCACTCATCGCCATATTCAAACCAATGCCGATCACAAGATTGCATTCGCTGTCGGTGTGGCCACTCATCTCAATCAGTACACCCGCTAATTTCTTACCTGCCAAGTAGATATCATTAGGCCACTTAACTCCCACATTGGGCACTTCTAATTGCTCAAGCACTGACACAATAGAACACGCAACCACTAAACTTAGCCCCATCGCCTGAGCCATTCCCTGCGGAAACTGCCAATACATAGAAAAATAAAGATGACATCCATAAGGCGACACCCAAACACGCCCTCTTCGGCCTCGCCCTGCGGACTGATATTCAGCGACACAAATATCACCAGAATCGAGCTCATCAGCATGCTTTAGAATAAAACCATTGGTACTGGGGATCTCATCAAAATAGAAACATCGCTGCTTCACTCCGCTTTTTAACGTGCTTTCATCCACTAACGATAGCGGGTTACTCAACTTATAGCCTTTACCTTTGACGCAATAAATATCAACGCCATAACCTTCCAGTCCGCTAATATGGTTAGCGACTGCCGTTCTCGATACCCCAAGCTTTGCCGCTAACGCTTCGCCTGAAACAAAGTGCCCATTAGCAAGTTCAGCTAAGATACTGCGCTTACGACTCCATTGTTCTGCCATGTTATAAGTTCCTTTCTCCAGTCGCCGCGATCATTCTAGGTTCTGGTTCTAATTTGATACCAAATTTGTCTTCAATACAATCGACCACATGCTGCGCCAACGCTAAAATATCATGACTGGTGGCATTGCCTCGGTTTATTAATACCAACGCTTGATCTTGATGTACTGCAGCACCGCCAACTTGATAACCTTTTAATCCAGCATTCTCAATGAGCCAACCTGCGGCAACTTTTGTATTAGCTATCCCTAGAGGATATCCGACGATGCTCGGGAATTGATGCACTAAAGCATTAAATTGATGGTTAGCAATCACAGGGTTTTTAAAGAAACTACCGGCATTACCAACCTTGTTAGGATCAGGTAACTTAGTCATTCGAGTTTTGCAGATACAGTCAAACACTTCTCTTGGCGTTACATTGGTATTTTTTAGTGCCTTAAGTGGTCCATAATCCAATTTAGGTCTCCATATTTTAGCGACTTTAAAGCCCACTCTAGTAATCAGTGCTTTACCTAATAATTGCTGCTTGAAAATTGAATCTCTATAAGCAAACTGACAATCTTTTGCATTAAGTCGAATATGCTTGCCAGTGGCAAGTTCCACGTATTCAACCCAGTCGCATATATCCGTTAACTCAACACCGTAAGCACCGATATTTTGAATCGGCGCAGCACCCACCTTGCCGGGAATAAGCGCAAGGTTTTCTAATCCCGCAATATTTTTCGCCAAACAAAAGCAAATGAGTTCATGCCAGTTCTCTCCCGCTGCAACCGAAAGAAGGTGAAAATGTTCAGTGTCAGCAATTTCAATCCCTCTCGTTTCAACAAGTACCACAGTGCCCTCAAAATCGTCACAGAAAATGACGTTGCTACCACTACCAAGCACCAGCATAGGCTCTTTAGCTTGGTAAAGCGCTAAGCAGCAAGAGATTAGCTGCTCTGTGGTTTTAACGGTAATAAGCTCTCGACAGGAGTGTTCAAGCCCAAAGGTATTATGCGATTTTAGAGAAACGGAATGGGTCACTGAGGCAGTCTTATTCATCAAAGGAAAGTCACATTGTATCGTAAACCGATTACTCTCAGAAGCCCCTATCACCCAAGTTGGATTTAGCCAAAGACACAACGGGTTGGCACACGGCAGTTAACTCCCACATTTCATGGAGCCGGCCGCAAGTTCTCGTCATGGATCAAGTGTGCTGTCAGCATTCCCAGCCAACAAGATCTATAGTTTTGCTTCTACCTGTCCAACTTAATCAATAAACTACTTATCTTCAGCTGTTTTCATTTGAACCTTAGTAAAGATGCTGTATGTGATAGGTTTCAGTAGGTTTTTTGACGAAATTTCGCAGTCGTTTAGTCAAAGCATAATGTAATGAAGGTACACCACCTACTCAACAGGTCAGCAGAGCCAACGAGAGGCATTTCACATTCTGCAGCTTTGGGAGATTGGCTTTATATCTACTTTATCTACTAACGTAACTTTCTCAGCAAATAGTATTGCCTGTTCGATTAGAATTTTTGCAGTTACCACTTTTAAATACAGCTGAGATATAGGTATTCACTCAATAACCCGCCGCGGTTCTTGTTCTGTTATCGTGCGGTTTTACGGTAAAAACGCAGTATTAGTTACTTTTACTCGGTCACAAATAAATTGAAAAAATCGCGATAGGTATATAAAAGTGACGAACTATATAATGCACTCACCCATTTCAGCTCAATAATAAACCAATGAGCCCGTATATTGTCTCTTTTTATGC
>NZ_PJBL01000032.1:0-35665 GCF_002836135.1 Shewanella sp. GutCb
ATCTTGAATTTAGTAATCCTAGGTAATGACACTCGTATGTACCGTGTGAATAAACTCGCCCATAACCAAGCTCCGTGCGCTTATAAACGCTGTAGACAGCTGAACGGATTGGGGAAGGGGAAATAACGCATCTAACAACCATCAGATTACAGCTCGATCCCCATTCATTAGCAATCGTGTTATTTACATAGGCTGATCTACTAGATTCATTGTTAAAGATTGTACGAACAATTGGTATGTTCCTGTTTTAGCCAGCAGTAATAGCCACAAAAAAGCCCTATTTATAGGGCTTGATGGGGCAATATTGATGATAACGCAATTTTAACTAGCTCGTCACTAAATGCATTTTGCTGGTTTAGGCAATCCCGCTATTTTAGTTGCTTGTTTAGCGGGGCCAATCGGGAAAAGTGTATAAAGGTATTTTGAGTTACCTTTATCGGCTCCTAGCTTTTGTCCTATCGCTTTGACTAACACGCGGATCGCAGGGCTTGTTTTAAATTCTAAATAAAAATGGCGGACAAAGTTAATGACTTCCCAATGTGCATCCGTTAACACTATTTGTTCATCTTGAGCAATGATCAACGCGAGCTCTGGACTCCAATCATTGACAACTTTTAAATAGCCTTGGTGATCTGTTTCTATCTGCTGTCCGTTATATTCAATCATCTGTTACCAACTAATCACTTTCTTATGGGTTAACGTCTGTTCTACAAAGTCACTATAGTCAATGTGCTTATAAGCGCTTAAGCGGGCTTGTAAGCCACGCGCAATAACATCGTCAGCGAGCAACATTAACGTGTATGGGCTCAACCGTTGTTGCCACTCTTGAGTTAACAGGCAATTTACCGCGTTTCCTGACAGTAAAATGGTGTCAGAGGGATCTATGTAGCGTAAGCATGTTTTTAACGCTGAGCTTTGCATTGGTGAAGACTGGATATGATGTAAAATCATTAAAATACTAAGACCTCATCAACCTGGCTAAAGTGTGACGCTATCATGCGTGGTTCGCAGACCTCAACCACAAGTTTAAGATCATCTTCCACTAGTGATAACTCTTTCATTGAGTCCTTACACACTAAAATAGTATCAACATCATAAAGAGGTAGGGCGCCAAAAGTCGCAATATAATCCTTAGCACCAATGGTTTCTGGAGATTGATGATTAAGGAGGTTCAACAGGCCTTCATCAGTAAAAACAAGACTGACTTCCTGCTCAAAACTGGCACTCAACAACGCAAGATCGAGAGCTTCTCTACCTTGTGCGCTTCCATGAGGACCTTGACGAAACACAATACACAGTTTTTTCAACGTTAACTCCTAAAAACTAACCAAGCGGTCGGCAGATTCTATTCCAACCACCAGCTCACCTAAACCACCCATCATAAATGGAGGCTCCATATTCCAATGAGATAATTGGTTTTCATTAGCGTCAGTCTGTGACAATACGCCACGCCGCAGAGCCGCTGAGACGCAATTAACCAATGGCACGTTATAGCGTTCACTGAGCGATAACCACGCCTTACCCAAATCAAATTCATCACTTGCAGGGCTGTTCAGATGATTAGTGTTGAGTACACCATCTTGATAGAAGAAAACTTTATCAACGACATGGCCATTTTTTAAGGCTGTTTCGGTAAAACGATAGGCATTATAACTCGATGAACTGCCGTAGGCAGGGGAGTTAACCTGGATAATAAATTTACTCATAATAAAAAAAATGGCCCTTAAGTAGGACCATTTTAACTCAATAAAAATTAATTGGTATTAGTCATCACTTCCGATACCCATTAAATGCAGTAGAGCGACGAAAAGGTTTAAGAAATCTAAATATAGTGAGATAGTTGCGCGGATGTAGTTTGTTTCGCCACCATTAATGATTCGACTGGTATCGTAAAGAATAAACCCGGTCATCAATAATGCAATACCCGCGTTAAGGGCCATAAAGACCATACCATTACCCAAGAACATGTTTACCAGCAAGCCGACAACCATGATCACCAAGCCAGCAATTAGAAAGCCGCGCATGAATGAAAAGTCTTTTTTAGTGGTAACCGCGTAACCAGACAAGGCCACAAAGATAACGGACGTTAAGCCTAGCGCTTGCATAATAAGCTGTGGGCCGTTAGCCATGCCAGCGTAATGGTTAAGGATATAACCCAGTGATGCACCCTGCATACCGGTGAACGCAAATACCCAGAAGAGACCAGCGCTAGATTCTGCTTTACGTAATGTCACAAACAGCAGTACCAAACTACCAATTGATAATCCCAAAGACATCATTGGGCTGATCGCGAGTGCCATTGCTAGACCTGCACATACTGCAGAAAAAGCTAACGTCATTGATAGCAGCATGTAGGTGTTTTTAAGCAGTTTGTTTACCTCTACAGTCGTACTACTGTAGGCGGTTTGTTGTGTCATATCTTTCATTTCTTTCTCCGAAGACAAATGCTCGAGCTGTATGTTTGAACCTTATTTAATCCGGTAGTTCCCGATAATCTCAATAAGTGTCAAATCTCTCGTTAAGTTACTGAATCATACCCTAGCTTTACGGCCGGATAAAGCTAATGGCCTGTATATCGGTATTATCAATACTGATCCCCACTGATTGAAGATCAAATTTTTAGTCTAACCAATCTTTATGCAGTTTTTCGGTATCGCCCAAGTAATCCAATACCCAAGCCATAGCGGGGGATTTATTGGCATCATTCCACGCTAAACAACAGGGACTTTTCTTTTTTGGACGCTCTAATTGTTTTTCAATTAACGCCCCTGTTTTTATGAAAGGATAGGCAAAATGTGCTGGCATGTAGCCAATACCTAAGCCTTCTCTGAAGCAATTAATGGCGCGGACCCAATCAGGTACCACTAATCGTCGTTGGTTCTCTAATAACCAGGTCATGCGTTTAGGGATCTCTCGAGACGTATCCTCTAAGCAAATCGAAGGGTATTGACGTAGCTCGTCATCAGTAATTGGCCGGTCAATTGTTGCTAATGGGTGATTTTTGCCGACAAGAAAACACCAGTCAATGTCACCCATGTCTTTAAAATGGTAATCTCCCCCCACTGGGATCGCGGTGGTTGCGCCGATGGCAATATCGCTTCGTCCCGTTGCAATCGACTCCCATACCCCATTAAAGACTTCAATTCGAATAATCAATTCAACATTGTCAAATGTGCGATAGAAATCAGCAATCAAATTACTGATTTTATCGGCACGAACGATGTTATCTAACGCGATAGACAAAGTAGGTTGCCACCCATTAGCCACTCTAATAGTGTCAGAGCGCATGGTTTCCATTTCAGTGAGTATAGTGCGTGACTGTTTTACAAAATGCTCACCCGCTGGCGTTAAACTAACACTGCGGTGATGCCTAATAAATAGGATCACCCCGAGTTCTTCTTCAATTTGCTTAACGGCGTAACTCACAGCTGAAGGGACTTTGTGAAGTTTGTTGGCGGCAGCGGTAAAGCTCCCTACGCGCGCAACCATATCAATTAACCGCATAGATTGTTCTGAAATCATGGTTCACATCCTGCTGTGAGTTTTTTTGAAGGCTAATATGAAAAATAAACGTTTCACAGCCATTTAGCAAGTGTTTACACTGCCCGACTTAATTAATCCAAATTCAATTTTTTACTTATGAAATCTCTAATGAACGCTAAATACTATATATTTCTATCCTACCTAGCGCTGTTAAGCATGCTTGGATTCATCGCCACTGATATGTATTTGCCTGCTTTCAAAGCAATTGAAGACACAATGGCAACATCCCCCTCACAAGTGGCAATGTCATTAACATTTTTCTTGGCTGGGTTAGCATTAGGTCAACTAATCTATGGTCCAATAGTAGAACGTTTTGGTAAACGGAACGCGCTTATTTTTGGCTTATCCTTATTTACATTGGCGAGTCTTTCACTTGCGACAAGCGAATCAATGTTGGTGTTTAACCTTTCCCGATTTGCGCAAGCTATCGGTGCCTGTTCTGCCGGTGTTATTTGGCAAGCCATAGTGATTGAAAAATACGATGCTAGCAAAGCACAAAATGTATTCTCAAACATTATGCCTTTAGTCGCGCTTTCACCCGCATTGGCGCCACTTTTGGGTGCCTTTATACTGCAGTATTTTGGTTGGGAAAGTATCTTCATTACATTGAGCTGTTTAGCTGTAGCCATGATTGCGTTAACATTTTTCTTTGTCCCTAGTGAAACTAAGGTCACTGAAAAACAAACGAGTCAGATTAGTTACCTTTCTATTTTAAAAAATACCAAATATTTAGGTAACGTTATTATCTTTGGTGCATGCTCAGGTGCGTTTTTCTCCTACCTTACGGTATGGCCAATGGTAATGGAACAGCATGGATTCGATGCAACAGCAATCGGCCTTAGCTTCATTCCACAAACACTAATGTTTATTTTAGGCGGTTATGCGAGTAAGACACTTATTCGTAAATCTGGTTCTGAGGCTGCGCTTAAAGTACTTCTGAGTATATTTGGTCTCAGTGTATTTGCCATTGTTATCGTCACGATTCTAGTTAAAGGACTTTCTATATTTCCATTGCTTGCAGCATTTTCTGTTTTAGCAGCGTGTAATGGTGCTATCTATCCGATAGTGGTGAATGGTGCGTTACAGGAATTTTCGAAAAATGCCGCTAAAGCAGCAGGACTTCAAAATTTCATACAAATTAGCTTATCATTCGGTGCTTCAAGCTTAGTGGCTATTTGGGCGAGTAAAGGCGAAACCGCAATAGGTTGGGGTATCATGCTCAGTTCATTTATTGTTTTTGTTGGTTTTAAACTGCGTAACTATAAGTCATGGGAAGAGGCTAATAAAAACTTTGTTTTCCCTGACCCGGCTAGAGTTGGCGTAGATAGAGACGAAAAGTAGTCAATTTGCAGTGTAATTGACCAAGTGCGTCAAAATCTACAATAAAGTCTTTACAAGATTAATCGAGCGCTATATTATTCGCGGCGTTCGGAGAGATGGCAGAGTGGTCGAATGCACCGGTCTTGAAAACCGGCATAGGTTTGTAGCCTATCTAGGGTTCAAATCCCTATCTCTCCGCCACATTAGAAAAGCCCGATATCGAAAGATATCGGGCTTTTTGCTTTGTAAAATAGACCCCGTCGAACCTAGGGTTGCTATTGTTTAAGTTCGCTATCTTGGCACAACATTAAGACGTAGCCTGTTATTTTGTAATGGCCTTTGCTTTGAATAGAGCAACAAAAAAGCCAGTTACATTAGCAACTGGCTTGATTGAGATAGGTGACGACCTAATTGATACGACTAACGTTGATCTTACTGGGTACTATTTTAAAGCACAGGTTCTAAAAACTCCTGATTTTCAATTGGTTCTTCCGCTCTTGATCTACTGCCAATCAATCGCTTTATGTCTTCGATAGTCACGTAAAGACAAGGAATAAGCACCAAAGTAACCACTGTGGCAAACAACACACCAAAAGCGAGTGACACAGCCATTGGAATGACCATCTGCGCCTGCATGCTGGTCTCAGCCATAATAGGCACTAGGCCGATAAATGTTGTTAGTGATGTCAACATAATCGCTCTAAAGCGTCGACAACCCGCCTCTAGTACCGATTTTTTCATCGGGATCCCAGACTCTCTAGACTTGTTGATGTAATCGACCATCACCAAGGAGTCGTTCACCACGACACCTGCGGCGGCGATAATACCAAATACCGAAAGAGCACTCAGATCTAAACCTAACAGCATGTGTCCCAGTACAGAGCCAATTACCCCAAATGGAATAACAGCCATTATCATTATCGGTTGTGCGTATGATTTTAGCGGCACGGCAAGCAAGCTGTAGATCACTAGCATCGAGATGAGGAAATCTCTTAACTGGGTATCGGCACTATCAAGTTGCTCTTGGATATTGCCAGACACTTCACTTTTAACCCTTGGGTACTTAGTCAATAATTCAGGTAAGAAGTTATCTCTAACATCTTTGGCTAACTTAAACGGTTCAGCCTGGTCTGCATCAACAGAACCCCAAACGTTGATGGTACGATTACCATTTTCACGTCGAATGCTGTTAACACCGTCGGTGACAACAATCAAAGCCACTTCAGACAAAGGAATTTCAGCACCCTGTGGTGTTTTGATATTGACATCAGACACCTGAGCAATTGAGTTTCGCTGCTCTTCAGGATAGCGAAGCATCACTTTTATCTCTTCACCATTACGTAAAATCCTTTGGGCTTCTAGACCATAAAAGCTATTACCTACTTGGCCTGCTATATCTGCCAATGTTAAACCTAAGCTATGTGCCAGCGGCTTAAGTTCGAACTGGATCTCTTTCGCACTCGATTGACGGCTATCATTGACATCGCCTACACCTTTTAAGGTGTTAAGCTTTGCTTTTAGCTCTTTAGCCGCAGCAACTAATTGTGCGTCGTCTTTACCCTCGAGCCTGAAGCTAATATCACCATCATCACGTCCACCACCAAAGAGGTTATCTTGAATGGTGAATGATTTCATACCTGGGATCTTTGGCATGTTTTGACGCCAAAGTTCGGCAACGGCAAAGGTATCCATAGGGCGAAGTTCAGGGTCAACCAACTTAGTCATTACCTGCGCTGAAGTTCGACCTCGCAACTCAACCTGCATGTCGGAGATCATTTTCTGGCCGTATTGTGCTTCAAGATCAACATCAACCTCACGCAGCGCACGTTCAATCTGCAGTGCCGCGGTTAACGTCGATTTTTCTGAAGCATCAATATTCATCTCGAAGGTAATGCGTGGAAAGTCATGAGGGATTTTCGGCTGACCAATAAATCTGACCAAACCGCCTGCATATAACCCAGCACAGATTAAAATCATACTGATAAATATCATAATCACCGTGTAGCGATATTTAACGGCAAGTTCTAGAGAGGGACGGTAATACTGGCTAATCAGTATTTTCAGGCCGGTATCGACCTTTTTCTGCAGGTAATTCACAATATTACGCAGCCAATCTAATGGATTTTTAGAACCAGGTTGCACTACTTTCGGTTGCTTCATGCGTGCCAAATGGGCTGGCAGGATGAGTTTAGATTCAACTAACGAGAATATTAAACAAAGAATAACCACAAAACCAATCGCCTTACCAAAGGCAGAGGAGGGGCCATCATCCAGTGTTATCGGTAAAAACGCCGCTATCGTAGTCAAGACTCCGAAGGTCGCAGGCATTGCAACCCGCTTGACACCCCGGATGACATTGTCGATATGCTGGCCTTTCTCTTCGCATTCAGCATGGGCACTTTCGCCCATCACAATGGCATCGTCGACCACAATACCGAGCACTAAGATGAAAGCAAACAAGCTAATGACGTTAATGGTGACATCGATCATTGCTGTTGGCATGAAGAGCAACGTGCCGAGGAAGCAAACAGGTAAGCCCATCATCACCCAAAATGCCAGTCTTACCCGTAAGAACAAAGCCAGTAGGATAAAGACTAAAATAGCGCCACTTTTCATGCTGTCTAACATCAAGTTAAGACGGCCTTCTAAGTAGTAGGTCATATCAACCCAAGGTTCTAGCGTAACGCCATTAGGCAGCTCTTTTTGCTTATCCGCTATATAGCCTTTTACCACATCAGCAACGTCGGTTAGGCTTTGGTCATTGGCGGCGCCAATAAAGAAGGTGACCGAGTTTTTACCATTGAACTTTGAATATTGAATGCCTTCTTCAAAGCCATCAATGACAGTAGCGACATCACCAAGCAGCAGGGTAGTTCCATCTTGCAAAGTGAGCAGCGGTAAGCTTTCAAACTCATAGCCGACGTAAGCTTGGTTTTGCACTCGCAGATTGATATAACCGTTTTCAGCGCGTATTTGCCCTGCTGACATGTTGCGCGAGTAACCGCGTACTGCAGCAGCGACATCGTTAAAACTTAAGCCAAACTCCCTTAAGCGATCTTTACTGACCTCAATGGCAATTTCATAGCCTAAGCCACCATAAAAATCGGTAATATTAACTAAAGGCAGTTGCAGTAATTCATCGTGTATTTTCTCACCAAGATCTTTAAGCTGACGTTGGTTTAAATCACCATAGAGGCTCATGTACATCACTTCTTGGCGAAGTTTAATACGCTCTACTTTAGGACGTTCCATATCATCGGGGAAGCTCGAGATAGAATCAATTTCTGATTTAACCTCTTCTAGTACCACTTGAGGATCATAAGAGTCTTCGACTCTAAAATAGCCAGAAGAGACGTTACGGTTTGAATAGGTAATTACGCGTTTAAGACCTTGAACGCTCTCGAGCGCTTCTTCGATCTTAATCGTTATTCCTTCTTCAACTTCTTGTGGGGCTGCGCCTGGATATACAGCGTTGAATTCTAGCCAGTTTATTTCAACTGCTGGGAAAAACTGTTTGCGTATCGTGTTTGCAGTTAGCAAGCCGCCGACAATAATGATGATCATTAATAAGTTTGCGGCAACACTGTTACGGGCAAACCAAGCGATTACGCCTTTATGGGTATCTATCATGGTTATTCCTTCTCACCCATCGCTATTTGCGTTGGTTTAGGGGCGAGAACTTCACCATCAAACACTTTATCTTTGGGAAGGGCAAGTTGCATACCTTCGATTGGATAATCAAGCGCGGAAGTAATCACGTTCATCCCAAGGTCGAGTCCGTCAGTGATAATCACCTTAGAACCTATTTGACGCACGATAGTCACATCTTTGTACCTAAGTACGCCCTTATCATCTATAACAGCCACTTGGTTATTAATAACTAAGTGACGGGCGACTTCAGTGACCTGTCCCGCGTGTAAGCCTTCGATGGTCGCAGTTACATAGGTGCCATAGCGCAGTTCGTTCAGATTACTTTTCAGTCCATAAGGATCTGAAACCTCTGCAACCAGGTAGGTCATGCGGCTGCGACTATCAATAACGCCTTCACTGCGGACGATAGTGGCTTTCCACTCCTGAGGCTTGCCGGCGAAATCACCTTTTAAGATAACTTCTGCGTTCTTACCTTTATTGTTTAAAAATTGAATCTCTTTATCGGCAATTGGCAGACGTATTTCGGCATCCGCAGTGCTTAACACTTTCCCTAGTTGGGTGCCCATACTGACATAAGAGCCCAGTCCAATTTTGCGTGATTCAATTAGAGAGTCATAAGGCGCTTTAATGATGGTGCGTTCAACATTACGTTTTGCCCGTTTAAGGCCTGCTTCAGAAGAGTTCAGTTTGGCTATTTCCTGTGCAAGTTGTGGTTTACGCAAACTCAGCTCAGTAGGAACTCCGTCTTTGATACGTTTCCATTCCGCTTCGGCAACCTTACCAAAAGCTTTCTCTTGCACTAAAGTCGCTCGTGCCGATGC
Organism: Shewanella sp. GutCb; assembly: GCF_002836135.1. Classification (NCBI taxonomy): domain Bacteria; kingdom Pseudomonadati; phylum Pseudomonadota; class Gammaproteobacteria; order Alteromonadales; family Shewanellaceae; genus Shewanella; species Shewanella sp. GutCb. The sequence continues at coordinate 9,336 of NZ_PJBL01000032.1, forward strand.
CATGCTAGCTTGTGCATCAATGAGTGCAGCGTCATAATCGCTTGGATCAATCTTTGCTAATACGTCGCCTTTTTTGACGAAACCACCGCGGACAAACTTGTCTGACAAATAAACAATTTCACCATTTACTTGCGAAACCAATTCAGTTTCATATTTTGCTGCAACAACACCGTAAGAATTGACTGAAAAGTCCATCGGCTTGATTTCAACTGCTTGCACCGACACTAAAGGGGTCGTATCAAGCTCCGGTTTCTCTTCAGGGGGCTTTTTCAATGCCGATATTCCAATAAATCCAGCGACACCTAATGCAATCACTACCACGGGTAGAATTATTTGTTTTTTCGTAGCCACAAACACGTCCTCTTGTTGAAGCAGTTCCAACACATACTGCAATTGAACCTTGATCCTGATGATTGTACGGCCAAGGTCAGCGCAATCGAATAATTATTTTGAACGTATGTTAATAGATATAAGTAATTGTAACAGTGTGATTGTGTAAACGTGTGTTTCGGAAGGGGACGGTATTGTTCTATTTGTGGTGCACTGAGTGGGTTGTTTTTTAAACTTAGATAAGGAGTGTATCGGTAAATTAAACAACAATTACAACAGTATATTGTGTTTTAAAATGTAGAGGATATGTCTAAACTTAGTTTTTAATGGTCCATTTTTACTATATTTAGGGATATTCTGAATGGTTAAAAATGTAACAAACTGAACCTCCGTAGAGGCTAGTAATGGTTAACGCGATAGGGATAAGCAAAAGATGTTTCAATTGTACAAACAAAGAATCTGTCGGCGAAGGACATTGCATCCTTCACCAATAACATCTTTTACAAAAATAGGAATAGAGTACAAAATTAAAAATGCTTTCACTAAATCGGTGAGTTTATGGGATTAACCACAGCACTTTTTAAACTTGTTGCCACTACCACATGGGCAAGGTTCATTTCGATTAGGTTGTTTTTCAACGCGCGTCGTTTCAGGTCGATTAAGAATACCCATTAAATCGATAACGTTTTCTTCAATAGTCGCGTCAATGGTCACGTTTCCAAGAAGCTGGTTATCAGACAGTAAGAGGTTTACCTCTTTAAGGCGCTCTTCACTTTGAACCGTTAAAACAAGAGGGTTTACGTCGGTACCAAGCTTGGCTACACGTTTAGTATTGAATCCGTAACTTTCATGTTTCGGTTTAGGGTTTTTGCGACCTTTAAAAAAAAATTTGTCTGACATCGTTACCAAGCTCTAGTGTGAAAAGTGTAATAGGACGCATGCTTATACAGGAAAATGGCACATTTTGATATATTTGGAGCCCAACTCTACCGTAATTGGGTAGATAAACACCCTTTTTGAGTATTACATCGCAATTAGCAAATAAGTTTAGCTCTGTGAGGCGTGATGACGATTAGGCGTTAGACTTCCGATACTCAGCGCTTGGCAAGATAGAGTGGCTTAAAAAGGAGTATATTGGTGTAAGGACAGTGTATTCGACCTTTTTGCTAATTCCGCATTGCCGAAAAGTTTGTTAAAATCGCTGAAAATTAAAGGAGAGCGTTATTTATGCCAGTTTATGTCGTGGGCCACAAAATCCCAGATTCAGATTCAATTTGTGGTGCAATTGCACTTGCACATCTAAGAAACCAAATTGGAGAAGCTTCTATTGCTTCTCGTTTAGGTGAAATATCACCTGAAACTGCGTTTATTTTGGAAAAGTTTGGTTTTGACGCACCAGAACTCAAGATGAGCTACGCTGGCGAGGAAGTATACATTGTTGATCACTCTGAGCTTACTCAAGCGCCGGATGATATCGCTGAAGCGACAATTGTCGGTATTGTTGACCACCATAAATTGGGTGATCTAACAACCTCTACACCGCTCGAATGTTGGATCCGTCCAGTAGGCTGTAGCAACACTATTATTAAAATGATGTATGACTTTTATAATGTCGAGATCCCTAAAGGGATTGCTGGCATTATGATGTGTGCCATCCTAAGTGATACCGTCATCTTTAAATCACCCACCTGTACTACCGCTGATATTAAGTGTGTTGAAGCACTTGCTGAAATCGCAGGTATTGAAGACTTTAAAGAACTTGGCATGGATATGTTTAAAGTGAAATCCGCAGTGCAGGGCACACCAGCACGTGATCTCGTACTACGTGATTTTAAAGATTTCAATATGAACGGGAATTTAGTCGGCATTGGCCAGCTAGAAGTGATTGATTTGTCAGTGTTTGATGATATTAAAGCCGGTTTAGCCGCTGATATCGCATTATTAAAAGCTGAAGGCAAACGTCACAGCGTTTTGTTGCTACTGACTGATATAATGAAAGAAGGTTCAGAAATGCTTATCGTTAGTGACGATTTAAGCATTATCGAATCTGCTTTTGATAAGCACTCAACTGACGCTAAGTTTTGGCTTGATGGCGTGCTGAGTCGTAAGAAGCAAGTGGTTCCGCCTTTGCAAGCCGCTTTCGCTTAGACAGAAAATGCATCGAAAAGGCCGAACATATGTTCGGCCTTTTTATTTACTTCCAATATGTCAATTATGGTTTTGTTTTATAAAGAGACTTCAACCGGAGCTGAGCTTTGCCCAATAAGCTTTTAGGGTCGTAGTTTCCTTGCTTATCCGCTTTACCCGCTTTAACTCCAGTGAGTAGTTCTATCGCCTCATCTACGTGGCTGATGGCCCATATATGAAATTTCCCTTTTTTAACGGCGTCAACGATATCAGCTCTAAGCATCAAATTATGAATATTTGAAGCTGGAATGATCACGCCTTGACTGCTCTTGCGGCCTTTAATTTTACAGACATCAAAGAAACCTTCAATTTTCTCGTTAACCCCACCAATAGGCTGAGATTCCCCAAACTGGTTCATTGAACCGGTAATTGCAATATCCTGTCTCAGTGGCTGGTCAGCAAAAGAGGACAACATCGCGCATAGCTCAGCCATAGTGGCACTATCACCATCCACACCGCCATAGGATTGCTCAAAAGTCAGGTGCGTCGACAGGGGGATTTTATCTGTTTTACCCAAGATGGAAGCAATATAAGCAGTTAAAATCATCACACCTTTTGAGTGAATACTACCGCTGAGTTCAACCGTGCGTTCAATATCAAATACGCGCCCTTCACCGAAAGAGGTGGTCGCTGTAATCCGACTTGGTGAACCAAACTGGTAGTCAGTCGTCGACATGACTGATAGTGCATTAACTTGACCGGTTTGCTTACCTTCAGTGGCAATTAAGGTAGTGCCGTTAATGAAACTTTGCATGTAATCGTCTTTAGCACGACATATACGCTGCTCTTTGTTGATTAATGCTTGCTCGACATGACTGGTACGGATCATATTTGAACTGACGGCCCGCGCGCAGTAGTTTGCCTCTCTGAGTAAATTAGCAATATCAACCGAGTGCAAAGAGAGCATATTCTGATCGTCGGCTTGCCGAGAGCTAAACTCAATTATCCGTGCTATCGCTTTGCGATCGCAATGCAGCATCTTATTGCTGTGTACAATGCTAGAGATAAATTGCGCGTAATGGCTCTCAGAGTCATCGGTTCTTGGCATTCTATCTTCAAAATCAGCTGTGACTCTGAATAGCTCGGTAAACTCAGCGTCATATTGCTGTAATAGCTTGTAGGTGGCAAAGTCGCCAAACAGAATGATTTTCACATCTAACGGTATTGCTTCCGGCTCAAGAGAGATAGCGCCGGACAACGTCACTTCACGCTCAAGAGAGGTCAAGCTCAATTTACGTGAACGTAATGCGCGTTTAAGACCATCCCAAACGTAGGGATGCTCAAGTACTTTAACCGCATCGATCATTAATACGCCACCATTTGCTTTATGCAAGCTACCTGGACGGATCAAAGAGAAATCGGTAAATACTGTGCCCTTGTAAGTCGCTGTTTCCACGTAACCAAATATAGTGTGGTAGTTAGGTGTCTCTTCAACAATTATCGGCTGATACGGAGAGTCCTGTGCAACCAGTACGTTAATTTGGTAGCGCCTTGGCATCTTCTTGCTCATTGATGCGTAGGCTAGGGCAGCTTGCTCTTCACTTTCTTCAAGAAAGATATCAAGGTTGTCCAAAATATCTTTGTGCATCGCTTTTATAAAAGCTTTAACGTTAGCTTGATCTTTATAGCTTTCTTTTAGCTTAGTAAAGGCAAGCGACAAGACTTCTTCTGCCACTTGTTCATCATGCTTTTGCTGTTTTTCAGAATACTCGTCTTCCCATACCGTTATCTGTCTAACGATACCGCGAAGTTTTGATTCAAGTCCGCTAATTGCCGTTTGCAGTGTGTCTTGCTTTTTTGCCGACAGCATTAGGTAGCTAGCTTCTGTATGTGGCTCTTCACCATCAAGTGCCACTAGCTCGTAGTTTCCTTGCGCAGAAATTGATAAAGAGATGCTCTCTTTTTTGGCTTCCTCGGTGAGTAAAACTAACGCTTCTTCTTGCTTTGCGGCTAATTGATTTTTCAATTTATCAGCACGAGAAAAATACATGTCATTATCAAACGCTAAAGGTAAACCTTTAGCTAATTTGAGCATTAACTTTTCAATCTGCTTTTTAAATTCGAGTCCACTTCCCGCGGGAAGCTTGAGTACTTTAGGGCTGCGCGTATCGTCAAAATTGACGACATAGCACCAATCATAAAGCGTACGCCCGTTAGCGTTTTCTTTTTGTCGACTCAGGTGGCGTAACACCATAGTACGTTTGCCTAGTCCATTACGGCCTAGTGCATAAATGTTGTAACCTTTTTCTTTCATGGACAGTGCAAATTCAACAGCTTGCTGCGCTCTTTCTTGGCCGACAATTTTGTCTAGCGGCTCTAAATGCTTGGTTGATTTACAGGTAGGCGCAAGCTGATTAAGTCCTGAAGTTCGATATAGCTGGTCACTGCTGAGAGGTGTTATTGGCATAGTCGTTCCTCTTATGACGGTTAATAATTCTACTCTATACAGTTAGATAGCATTTATCCGCAAAAAATTGATATGAATGAGTAAAATCACCGCTATATGGGCTCAAGTGCTGTATAAGTAAACAAAGTGACCTTGTTCGCTTTTTATTTACTGAGATGCGGATGTTCAATTCTGGCTGAATTGTTCTAAAGGTGTGTAAAAAATAGACGGCTATCGTAACGTTTGCGCAGCAAGTATTGATCAAATGTTAGGGGCTGCGCTAACAATCCCTTATTACAATGAAAACCGTTTCTCGCCATCAAATGATATTACGACTCTATCATTCAACTTCAAATACGGCGCTTATATCTGGCGCGGATTGTAATAGATTAAGACAATAGCAGTGTCGTTAATGCTGATGCAGTTAACGACATAAACCTCTGTTATTTCGCGCCGATAATTTATGCCCTAGCAATCATAAGCCTTTTAAGTATTGAGCTCGGGTTGAAGCTGAAAGCGCTTGCTTAAGAAAGTTAACCTGCTCAGGATTAGAGTCTGGGGTCAATAACCGCTTAACAGCACTAACAAGATCTGCTTTTGGCCACACAAATTGACTCTGTGTTTCTATCGCTCTTAGATCCAACAATATATGTTCAAATTTATTGGGGATTTCATGAATAATGTCTGGGTTGAAGAAGTGCTCTGCACCGATCAAGTTATTGTGATCCCGCCTTTTTTTATCAATGATAAAACTGACGTCTTTAACATTAGTAATTGTCGTCTGTTTTTTGCAAACCGATAGGCACTCGCTATCCATTACAGACTTATCGCAACCAGAAGATTGTAAGAACAAACACTGTCGACTCGTCATCAGTAATACGGGATGCAATGCGCTGTAATGTAGGCTGAAATTCTGTGGTGGATTAATGGCTTTTATCTGTTTTGCATTAAGTTCATTAGAGATAAATGCGCCAACACAACCTACTTTTTTCAAACTGTGCAAACTAAATGAATTACTGGTATTGAGGTGGGGCCCTGCAATCCAGTTAACACCCAAGGTATGTGCGATATGGCCTACACCGCTATTATTGGTGGCTATCAGTGTTTGCGGAATACTCTTAAGCAGTTGTGCTACCGTAATAAAGTCTGCTTGCAGCACGATGGCGCCAAACCAGGGAGTGAGTTCTGGGTGTGCGTTGAACAGCGCAATGAGTTTTTCCTGTTCAATGGCAATTGAGTCAGGCACCGCGTAGTAAAATCTCACTTGTTCAGTCGAGCTTTGTTGCTTTAATTGTGTGTATAAGGCCAGATCTTTTCGATTACCGATCAAAACAGATAACTCAGTTGGCCGCGCGGTATTTTGGCGTGTGTTCAATACTGCATTAGCGAGGCGTTGTTTACGAATATCACTGAATTCAATCGGCTTATATAGCGCCTTGTTGCCGTTCAAAAACGTTACAATGGCCGTTTTCATCTGTGTCAGTTCTTTAAAAGAGAGGTAAATGGCGCTTGCCAAGCCGGTGCAGTTAACTTTCTTTAGCACATGTTTATAAGAATTGAGGCTAGCGAAGCGGCTGGTGAGTTCCTCAACCGATAAATGATACTTGTCCGCAGCGGTTAAACAGCTTGTTGATATCACGCTAAAACTTGGGGTGTCACTCGCCGCGACAAAAACACTAATGTTAAGTGGAGTGCCAATATCACCGCTGATCTGTAGCTCAATTTCAGGCTTACTAATATCCAACGTTTTGATTTGTTCAGTTACTGAATCAATAATAAGGGTTTTCTTATCATAGAGCCGTTGCTTAACGACCTGAATAACCTCACTTGTCGGTTGGTCACTTTTAGACGCTATCGCGCTAAAGTGTTGTACAGCGTTATCTCGGGGATTGTCGATGTACATCTCTTTGCCCACGTTCCCCGTTAGATAGCCGTTGGTAAAGTCACGGTTAAACACCGTATATAGTGCTGTTTTATCACTTGTTAATGTTTGCTGCTGTTGCAGTTTTGTCAGTTGCTGCCGCCAAGTATCAATAACGCTATAAACGTAATGGGATTTTTTTATCCGGCCTTCAACTTTTAATGAATCAACACCCGCGTTAATGAGACTTTCAAGATCATCAAAGGCGGAATTGTCTTTCATATTTAAAGGGTAATCAGATCCTACATCCGTACGTTGATATTGATCTCTACAGGGTTGACTACAGCGGCCGCGATTACCCGAATTACCGCCGTGCGCGGAGCTGAAATAACAAAGGCCAGAAAAGCCGATGCAGTTGGAGCCATGTACAAATACTTCCGTTAGCATGTCGAGCCTATGCGCCATCGTCGATAACTCGGTGATCTCACCAAGATCCAACTCTCTAGACAGGTTTGCTCGCGTAGCTCCCATCTCCTTTAAAAACGCCAGTTGACCGCTATTGTGAGTGGTTAATTGAGTTGAGGCATGCACCGCTAAACTGGGGTAATAACGGGAAATAATGTCAAACACACCGAGATCTTGCACAATGACACCGTCAATATCGGTATTCACAAGTTGGTTGAGTAGTTTGAAAAGAGCGGGTAACTCATGCTCTAGCACAATAATATTCAAGGTTAAAAATAACTCACAGTGGTGCTGATGAGCGACTCTTAATAATCCGCATAGCTGTTCAAAATTGAGATTTTCAGCGCGTTTTCGAGCATTGAAATTATCAAGGCCGCAATAAACGGCATCAGCCCCTGCAACGATAGCCGCTTTGATTGACTCTATATCACCACCCGGTGCCAACAACTCGATTTTTCTCACGATATATATCAACCTACAACATGTATGACTAAGATCTTCAAATAGGCAAACGATGTGCTGTATTAGAAGCTGTTAAAAATGGATTTTAGTGATTCAATAATCCCGTGGCTACGGAACATGATTAACTTATGACTAAACTATGAAGTTGATCGCCTTTGACTCGCATTTTCGACCTATCCATTATTGAATGATGCTCTGACATACAACACCTGAGCAATTGAAGCGGCAATTCGCTTAGACAGAAATAGGCTTCAACAGAGCTACAAATGTTAGTTTTATCGCTATGCAATGGTCCAGGATTGTTTGCTGAGGCGTTAATGGATCAAAATCTGGCAAAAGATTGCTCAATATTGCCTTTTATTGCACAAGGTTAATTGATATAAAGTGAAAAAGCTCATAGGATCAGCATTCACTTATCAATATCAAGATTGAAGTAAATGAACAACGATACCAAACTTAATGATGCCCAGCTTGAGCTGTATTTTATTTATGACAGTCATTGTCCATGGAGCTATGCAACAACGCCCTTAGTTAATGCTCTATGTGAAGCTTTTCCAACCATACAACTTCACTTACTGCACTGCTGCCACTTTGACGGCACAGATTCAGCGGGTCTTGACCAAGTTGACGCGATTAAAAAGCTATCTAAGGTTAAGTTTGGTAGAGAGCATATTCGTTATGCAAACAGCCCAAAAGATGCCACTAAGGTCGCCAATCTAATGGCTTGGCTGGAAACCAAACAACCAGATAAAATGCTAACCGTGCTTACTGCATTACAGCATGCTCATTTTGTCGAAGGCAATCCACTGACCAACAAACATGATTTTAGCACCATCATTGATACTCATAAGATATCGCCATCGAATAAGGTGTTTAGAGAGGAGTTAATCAATGATGCTGAGCAGACGCTGGCGGGGATTGCTGAGATCTATGAAGTTATTGGTACAACATCATTTCCAGTGCTAATGTTAACCGTTGATGACCAAGGTATTTTCATTGATCATTCAAAGTATTTAGCGGCCCCTGAAACCGTTGTTGAAGCAGTGCGACAAGAGGCTGAACACTTAGACTAATACTGAGTGCTGAGGCTTGTGACTTATTGCTCCCGATTGTGATTGAGTTACAGGCCTTTCTATTCAGAACAACGCTAAGGTAATAAACTCAGTTTAACGCCAGCAACACCGTATAATTGAACAAAACGATGCCCGTTTACGGTTAAGCAGTTAAGTCATTTTCAGCAGTGTATTTTCTTATTTGCGAGGCCACTTACAATGCTTGTAATCAAAGCCCAGCTAGTAAGCCCCGAGCCAGAGCATTTAGAACAGATGCTGACTTGGTTCACCGATACACAAGCGGTATTTGATTGGGCTGGCCCAAATTTTAGATATCCCTACAATCTAAGCTCTTTTACAGCAGATCTTACGCTTGATAAACTAGCTTCTTTTGTATTAGTCTCTGACAAAAAACAGCTTTTAGGCTTTGGCCAATACTACCGGCGAATCGATAGGTGTCACTTAGGTAGAATCGTCATCAGTCCACAATGGCGTGGTAACGGTTTAGCCAAAATGCTTATAGAACAGCTGACAGCCAAAGGGCTTAAGGCGTTCAATGTTGAGCAAAGTTCATTGTTTGTGTTATCTCACAACCACCAAGCATTATACACCTACCTGAAATTGGGTTTTGTGCAAAGCGAATACCCCGCAGCAATACCGCTACAACACTGTTTGTACATGATTAAATAAACCCATTCGAGCGGTAACCCAGTCTCATCTACTCGCTAGAGTTAACCCCGCCATAGATGTCGATAGTTAAGCCTCTTTCTTCAATGTAATTTTTCGGCGTTAAGCCAATTTATTTTTTAAGTTACCGAATGAGATGAGGTTGGTCACTAAAGTCGAATGTTAACGCCACATCAACCCAATCAATGTCCGTTGCATTGCGCTGATACAAATATTCTAACATCGTTTCTAATTTGTTCATCGACTGGCATTGTTTCATCGTGAGCCCGGTGACTCGATTAAAACTGCGCTCTAACGTTCTCTGCGAGCAAGACAGCTGCGGAAATAGGTGTTGAATCTAATAGTGGCAGCACCTTACGGGTTATTTCACTATGTTGATCTTCGATAGCATTGTTTAACAATGGTAAAAATAGCTCATCTAGCTTTGCACAACACACTGGAGGATCTGTACGCCCTAGTTGTAAAAGTGATCCCACCGAAAAATCAGTGACAGAAAGCCATTGCGCTATATCAATGCTCGCCGCAGAGTTTAGGCTTGGGTGATTGTAGTTGGGTAGATCAACCGAGTGCATCGATGTTTTAACTGTGCTTTTACATTGGCTTTAGATTAGTTTTTCTCTTTCTGTGCACGACACAAAAATTACCACGCTTAGTGCGGCATTTTGAGCATCTTTCACAATCAACTGCAGCTTTTTTGCCTTGTTTCCAGCGCTTAATTAAATGAGGTTCTGCCAGAAAAGGTCTTGATATTGCGAAGTATTGGATATTGGTTTTGTAGGCAATCTCTTCAATCGCAGTAATGTCACTCAATCCGCCAACGGTAATAATGGGGACATTGACGTCTTGGCTAATAACATGGCCATATTCATGGAAGTAGCCTTCTTGTTGAATAGTATAGCCATCAAAACATTGACCAATCATGGTGCTGGCCTTGCCATGGATATTCCCTGAGATGATAATAGCATCCACGCCAATCGCTTCTAATTTTTTACAAATTATGCGGGTTTCAGCAAAGGTTAACCCCCCCTCAAAAAACTCAGATGCGGTTAATTTAACTAATATTGGATAGTCTTCACCTACAAGCTTTCTTATCTCTGCATAGATCTCTACTAATAGTCTCATTCGATTGTCTAAGCTGCCACCATATTCATCTTCTCTTCGATTGTAATATGGGCTTAAAAACTGATTGATCAAGTAGCTATGTGCCGCGTGTATTTCGACTCCATCAAACCCCGATGATTGAGCTCTTCGACTTGCTTGAGCAAATGCTTCAACGATGTAATCTATTTCATCCTTGGTCATGGCTTTGCCTAAAGTTAGTGTACCTCTTTCGCACACTTCACTCGGCGCATAGATCACTCTTTCGCCCACATTATGCGTGGTTTTTGTGCCACCGTAGGCAAGTTGCATCACTATTTTGGCATCATTGCTGTGTACCAACTCGGTGAGTTTTTTGTATTCAGTGATAAAGGAATCATTGTACATTCCCATCATGCCGGCATTAGGCTGCTCTTCTTCTACAATATTGGCGTAACCCGTGACAATGAGACCGACTTCTCCTTTAGCGAGTTCTGCGTAGATAGCGTACAACTTATCTGTCATATGGCCATCTTCAGTCGCCATATTTTCCCAGGTAGCGCTTCGAATGAAGCGATTTTTCAATGTCATCTTGCCAATACAGGTTTCTGCAAACAAAGTACTCAAGTCTAATCCTCTTAAAAATCGATTTTTGTAATATAGCGTGATCATGAGATAAAAAAGAACAGCCATGCATTAAGCATGGCTGTTCTTTTTTGCTATGTACGAATCAGCAATAACTAATATTACCTCCAATATAGAAGACAATCCTTAATCTGGATTAAGATAGTGTCATATAAATCATCTGAAAACCGGTTTAAAACGAGTGATGATCATCACTCAATAGGGAGTCGAACACGCATACCGCCTGAGCATAGCAGGCTCAGAGTTGAGCGTAGATTACCTACTCATAATTACTGGCGTTTGCACTACAGAGGTCTGTTAGTACTGCGATCCTCAAGCCGTTTTTCAATCTTTAATGGCTATTATTCTTGAATCTGACATCTATATATAGTTAAAGCGCTATTTGTGCTTTGCAATGCTGTAACGAGAATAATATTAAAGGAAAGGGCACTTAAAAGATTGAAGTAATACCACTGATTTTAATAAGGATTAATGTTTAAATGGGATTTGTGCATTCATTAACGACGTATTATCAGGATATTATGAAAACCATTGGACTGTTAGGCGGGATGAGTTGGGAATCAACGAGTAACTATTACAAGGCACTCAATGAAGGCGTTAAATCTAAGCTTGGTGGATTACATTCAGCCAAAATATGCCTTTATAGCGTCGATTTCGCTGAAATTGAGTTACTGCAACATCAAGGAAAATGGACTGAGACTGCAGACATTCTTGTTCACGCCGCTAAAGCCGTAGAACTTGCGGGTGCTGATTTTATAATGATTTGTACCAATACTATGCACAAAGTTGTCCCTGAAATAGAAGCTAAAATTACCATTCCTATCCTACATATTGCCGACGCGACCGCAGAGCAACTGGTTAAAGATGGCATAACAACGGTCGGGCTTTTAGGAACACGCTTTACCATGGAACAAGACTTCTATAAGGCTCGGTTAACTGAAAAGTACGGTATCAATGTCAACGTCCCCAATTCAGCTGAGCAAACGGTAATACACAACATAATCTACGATGAGCTATGCCTAGGCGAGATAAAGCAGGGATCTAAAGAAAAATACTTAGAGGTTATTAACACGCTATTTCAGCAAGGCTCTGAGGCTATCATATTAGGCTGCACGGAGATTGCGTTACTTGTTCAACAAGCAGACACAGAAATCCCATTGTACGATACGACTGAAATTCACGCGAGAAGGGGTGTTGAGCAGGCATTAGCGTCTGTTTAGTCGTACTCATCCTTTAAGGTTAACGGCTTACAAATAGATAATTTCAGCTTTAAAACGTTAAGTGGTAGCTCCTGTTTGCCGCTAATATCGACTAAATTCGCAGTTCATAAACTTGAATTTTATTTAACGACGGTTCAAATGCCACTTTTATGGCAATCGACCGAGTACTAAAGACCATACAATAAAGATGTAATCTTTATCTTAAATAGTTGAATTTCAAATTAATCAAAAAAACTAGGGCCATTTGTTGTCCGATAGGATAGGAGCAGCTTAATACCGTATTAACAGCTCAAGTTTAGGTCGATTTGAAATTCAATTGCCATTCAGCCCCAGACAAACTGACGAAGTGCTATCAGCAAAAATTTACAATCTATTACCGGGAAAGTAACATCAGAGATGATTGATTTCAGCAATAAGCTGCATGTTGCCGTCTAATAACGTAAAATAAAGCCACATTTTCGAATGAAAGTTGTTCTAAACGAGGATCAATGAATACTAAAAAAGATAAATACAGTATTGATAATACCGATTACACAGTCGGTCAAGATAACATTCAAAAATGGGGTTTTGATGTTCATAACCCTGTTTTTGGGATCAGCGCTTCCTTAATTGGACTCTTCTTAATCGCCATTTTAGTGGTCGATCCTGAAACATCAAAATCCGTATTAGATGGCATAAAATGGAAAATCATTGGTACTTTTGATGGTTTGTTTATGTGGTCTGCCAATATTTTTGTCATATTTTGTTTGGCAATGATTGTCTCGCCATATGGCAAAATTCGCCTCGGCGGTGATGAAGCAAAAACTGACTATTCGATGATGTCATGGATAGCAATGTTGTTTGCAGCAGGCATGGGTATCGGTCTAATGTTTTGGGGCGTAGCAGAACCTGTTGCTTACTTTACCGGATGGTTTGAAACCCCCCTTAATGTGACTCCAAATACCCCCGAAGCGGCTAAGCTAGCGCTAGGTGCAACAATGTTCCATTGGGGACTTCACCCATGGGCGATTTACGGTGTTGTGTCACTGTCGTTAGCATTTTTCGCCTACAATAAAGGCCTACCGCTTTCCATGCGCTCAGTCTTTTACCCAATCCTAGGTGATCGCACTTGGGGCTGGCCAGGACATATTGTAGACATTCTAGCGGTGCTTGCCACTCTGTTTGGTCTAGCGACTTCTCTTGGACTTGGTGCTCAACAAGCCGCAAGTGGTTTTCACCATGTGTTCGGCATTGAAAACGGCTTAATGCTTCAAGTCGGCATTATATTTGTAGTGACTCTGTTGGCCGTTGGGTCGGTAGTCCGTGGTATTGATGGTGGCGTTAAAGTCATCAGTAATGTCAATATGCTGTTGGCACTTGCTTTAGTCCTGTTTGTCACTCTGGTTACTTTTGCTGTTTCGATGGGTACCATTCCGACAACAGTCATGGGATACATTGAAAACATCATTCCATTAAGTAACCCGATTGGCCGTGAAGACGAAGCTTGGATGCATGGCTGGACAGTTTTCTATTGGGCATGGTGGATTTCATGGTCTCCTTTTGTGGGCATGTTCATTGCGCGTATTTCACGTGGACGTACTATTCGTGAGTTCATGACGGCTGTGTTACTTGTCCCTACATTAGTTACAACGCTTTGGATGTCAGTATTCGGCGGTGTTGCGATTGATCAAGTCATTAATAAAGTCGGTACGTTAGGCGAAAAAGGCTTAACAGAAGTGCCACTAGCAATGTTCCAAATGTTTGACGCATTGCCAATGGGTAACATTTTGTCTCTACTTGCTGTTGTGTTGGTGCTGGTTTTCTTTGTGACCTCATCAGACTCTGGTTCACTGGTAATTGATAGCATTACATCAGGTGGTAAAGTCGACGCACCCATCCCACAGCGCGTATTTTGGGCGTTTATCGAAGGCGCGATTGCTGCTGCTCTAGTTTGGGTGGGTGGCACAGAAGCCATTGAAGCCTTGCAAGCGGGTGCAATTTCAACGGCCTTGCCGTTCACCATTATTCTATTGGTGATGTGTGTCAGTTTGATAATGGGACTACGAACAGAGAAACGTATTAGTTAATCTGTTGCAATGTTCGATAAAAATAGAAACCGAGTGATGCACTTATTTTGAAATAAAGCATTACTCGGTTTTTTTATGGGTTTAACTATATAGCCACAGCTTTATAGTTAAAGCTTCATAACCATAGCTTCTTAATCGGTGTGTCTGGGCTAAAATGGTGGTGGATTTGCGCTTGTAGTAGCTCTGCGGTAGCAATAGCATCGGTCAAGGCATCGTGTGGCGGATAAGTGGGCAGATTATAACGGGTACGACTATTGGCAAGGCGAATCGATTCTGGGCGAGTATTTTTAAACCAGTCAATAAACTTTTTCGGACGAGCCTGTTGGATATCAGCTTCAATCTGCATGGTATCAACGACAGGGAAAACAATACCTTCATTGATCAAGCTTCTAAGTGCAGCATCAAAAAAGTCACGTTCAATTCTGCGGTAATGCACCACCACAATTTTCCCTTCTAGCTCGTCCAATAACTGCTCTAAAATCCGCAACAGATCGGGCGCACCCTTGAGATCAGAATGGGTAATCCCATGGATGATAATTGAATCTTCCTTGAGTTTATCTTCCGGTGTTATAAACCAGTGTTTAGCCCGTCTACAAGCAATTCGTTGCAGAGTAAAAGGAACCAAACCAATGCTTATAATGCTATTTTGATCAGCATCCAGACCGGTTGTTTCAAAATCTAAGGCAACAAAGTCTATATCCTTGAGTTCGGTTTCACCATGGTAAGTACTGGCATTATAAAAGTTAGTCAGGCGGCTATCTTTACTCTCAAGCGCTTTAATGTGCAAAAACGCTTCCCAGTTTAATACTTCTTGATTGGTAAAATTACGCATTATTTACCCTGCATACTGTTAGCGGTATAGCGGAACTTTAAAAAGTTTTGTGCACTGCTTAACACCAAAAAGGCATCTTTTAGATTACGCCTTTCAAAATCGGACATGTTTTCAGGCTCGATATTGTTATCCGGCTCTTGATCTGACTCAATGTCTAATGCTTGATGACGAATACGAACCAAAGAGATGAACTCCATCGCATGTTGCAGATCTTTGCCCTTTGATGGCGGTAAAATTCCTGCCTCAATGATGTCTTCTAATCGATCAAATGAATTTTGCGATTGAGAACCAATAGCAAGGGCGTGCACACGGATCAAGTCGGCTAAAGGTGCTGTACCGCGTCGCTTCAAATTAATAGTGTTGTTATGACGACCATCTTTTTCCATCACAAAATCTTTAAAAAAGCCAAGTGGAGGTGTACGGTTTAATGCGTTTCTAGCAAGGCAGGCTAAGAATCGGTTGTTTTTCTTCGCTTTTCTAAGGATAAAGGCATTCAGCTGTTCAGCCCATTTTTGTCTGCCATAGACGCCGTAAAGATCGAAAAATATGGAGCTATTAAGCAGCGCTTGCGGGTTTGGATTCTCTATCCAATCAGCAAAACACTCTTCCCATTGAGACTGGGTTTTTCGATACTCAGGATTAGTCGCCATGATGTCACCAGTGCAATAGGTGTAACCGCATGCGGCCAAACCATCACAAACATAAGTGGCAAGCGCCATAAAGTAGTCCCCATGTAGCGACTCTTGATACTCGTTATCAAGAATAATTGCATTGTCTTGGTCGGTCACGATAAGTTGTTCATCGCGCGCCATAGAGCCTAATGCTAGGAAGCAGTAAGGCACAGGTGGTGCCCCCAACTTCTCTTCCGCCAATTCAAGAAAACGCTGTTTAAAACTTCTGCCAATTTCCGACATGGCTCGACCCACCATGTGTGAGTTTGCATCTTCGTTAATCATGCGCACAAAACAATCTTTGAGTTGACTAGACAGAATAATAAGGTCTTCAATACTGTTCTGTTGAAATATGCTGCTAACAATTAACAAGCTATTTTGAGACTCATAACGAATAATGTCAGTAACTTCTATTAAGCCAATCGGTTGTTTGTTTTTTAAAATTGGGAGGTGATGAACGTTATAACGAAGCATTAATAGCATCGCTTCAAAAATATAGGCGTTGTGGTCCAAAGAGATGAGTTCTGTAGACATCACCTCGACCACTTGGGTATCAACATTTAGCCCTTGCGCGATCACTTTAGCGCACAGATCGCGCTCGGTAATAATGCCAACAAAGCTATTACCGCCTTCATCCGCAAGGTTAGGATCATTGATGATTGCCGCAGAGACATTCTCAGCAGCCATAATTTTAGCCACATTTTGAATCGTGGTCGTGGTCGGCAGCATCACTGGCTCGCCACTGAGTAGGGTTTTTACCTTTGAGGTCGTCAGTGAATTAGCATCATCACTATTATCTTCAACGGCTTGCTGTAATCGAATACTGCCTTCAACTTCAACAAAGTCGGCAAAGGTGTCGAAGCGTTCACAAAAATCAGCAAAGATGTCATCTGGAATACAGTACAAAAGGGTGTCTTTAAGCGATTTGGCTGGGAAACGCACCTTATTATTGGTCAACAGCCCCATTTGGCCGAATAAACCACCTTGATCAAGACGGTTATAAAGCTCACCGGTACGGCGATATATCTCTACTACACCGCTGCGGATCATATAGAGATCGTGGATCTTGTTACCAAACTCAATGATCATACTGTCAGCTCGGTAGTATGAGATCTCGACACTTCTTGAAACTTCGATTAATGCTTTTTCTGGCAGTTGATCAAAAGGTGGGTATTGGCGGATGAAATTTCGAATTTCAAGTAGCTCGACTTCCATTGTTCGCTCGATATTGATAATTTGAATATATATTAACAGTATATGGTATCTACGGCATATATGCAGCTAGCCGGTTTATCAGACTGTTATTATTAATGTTCATCTGTTTTTTTATCGGTACTTAACGGTAAAACTCGTTATCATTCCGTTGGTTCTGCTCTGATATAACGAGCCACCGAACCAAGCGGTATAAAGAAAAAAATGTAAATAATGGCAATGATTAGACGTTGGCTAAGCAAAAGTCATTGACCAATCATTCGGTATAATTTGAGTTTAGTACTGGGTTAGAGCAGTAACCTAGCGGTTAAATTCACGCTTTAAAGAACTATCGGATAGCTAGCCTATACAAAACTCGCTGCGTTCCATGTTGCTGCTGTCTAATATGGAATGTAATCGATTGAATTGTGAATAAAAAAATTCCCATCGTCACGGATATGAAGGTAAGCCTCTATAGTGCGGTTTGTTTCTGGTGCCTTATTGCGTAATGTCATCAATCCGCTAAAACAGAGTCAAAAAATAGTTATGTATAAGAGGTAATGCAATGAATATGAAAGAGTTTTCAAATATAGTTGGTCTATCACCTCATACGCTGCGTTACTATGAAAAAATAGGCTTACTTAAAAACGTGCACAGAAACACTAGTGGCCACAGAGCATATACCAGCAGAAATATAGAGTGGGTTAGTTTTGTGAATCGCCTGAAGGAAACTGGAATGCCTTTAGCGAACATCATTGAGTATGCAACGCTCCGAGAATTGGGCTCAAATACCGCATTAGAGCGTCAAATGTTGTTAGAACAACACCAAGAAAGCTTAAAAATTCATATTCAGCAACAGCAAAAGCATCTGGCGGCTTTGGCGCATAAAATCAGCCAATATAAAGAGGGAAAAGTGAGTTGACTTAGAGTTAACTCTAACTAGTAAGCTGTGGCTTCAGTTTGAAAATTGGAGTTTACGCATGAAAAATACCAGATTCACCTTAGGTCTAGCGCAGCTGTCAAAAATTGACGGTGAGGCGGGACATCAAGTTATTGAAAGCCTACAAGAGATCTGTCCTGACCTGGCTAGGTTCACTATTGAATATCCTTTTGGTGACATCTACACCCGCCAGGCTCTTGATTTGAAGTCGAGAGAAATCGCAACGGTTGCAGCGCTAACCGCATTAGGTAACTGCACTCCACAGCTTAAGGTTCATTTAAATGCCGCTTTGAACGTGGGTTGCAGCGAGGAAGAGGTAAAAGAGGTACTGTTGCAAATGTCAGTTTATGCCGGCTTCCCAGCAGCGCTAAATGGAATGTTTGCCTTTAAAGATGTGCTAAACCAGCGAAAAGTTTAAGCTTTAACTTCCTTTAACTGTTCTGAATTAAATGCGTTAGGGATTTCACCTAACGCATTTATGTCTATAAGTAGTCTAGGTCAGCACAACCACAGTGACAGCCACAAAAGAGCTCCAACTTTAGTGTTAAATTCAGAATTTTTCTATTACTTCCCATCTACAAGTCATCTTAGAGTCGAATTAGAAATGAAGAATAAACTTACGCATACATGGGAAGGGTACTTGTAGATATTAAACTTAACAGTACTTAATCGACCGACTACACTTACATGAGATTGCCAGTGTTAACTGACAATGTCCGGTAAAAAGAGAACGATAAAACTGCAAGGTAAACAATTATTTAAATATATAAGGCGTCATTTTACATCAGGCCTGCTGTTAACTTCAATAACCATATTTGAGGACGTTGAAGTAACTGTCAGGATAAATAATCTCAAGGATAGAGTTGATATATAATGCCATTACCTAAATTCAGAGCCAATGAAGATAATCTGCGCTTTTCTATAAATCAGAGTCATGCGTGGATTGAACATTCTCCTATTTGTACAAAAATTATAGATCTTGATTTCAACCTGCAGTTTATGAGCTCAGCAGGGGTTAAAACACTTGCCATTAGTGATGTTAAACAGTATTACGGCAAGGCTTATCCTTTTGGTTTTTATCCGCAATCTTTTCGTGACCAAATGTCCAATAATTTAAGAAAGGCGCGAGATACCGGCTTAGTTATAGAGCAAGAGGCTGCTGTGGTGGACACGCGTGGAAATGAAGTGTGGTTTCATTCAACTATTTCGCCAGTCAGTGAAAATGGAGATCAAATTGATTACTTAATGGTCGTCTCAATCGATGTAACTGCAAGGCATGCCAGCATACGAGAATTAGAACAGCTTAATGATGAGCTTGAACGCAAAGTTTATATCCGAACACTTAAACTTGAGAATGCAAATAAGGCATTACATCAACAAGTTGAAACAGATTTTTTAACCAAGTTATCTAATCGCCTTGCCTTTGATAGACACATAAGCATGAGCATAACATCTGCTAAATTAAGTGAAAAATGCCTTTCGTTGTTGATGATAGACGTTGATAATTTTAAAACCTATAACGACAAATATGGGCATGACGTTGGTGATCTAGTTTTGGCAAGTATCGCGGATTCGATAGACAATTCATTACTTAGACAAACCGACATTGCAGCTCGAATTGGCGGTGAAGAGTTTGCAATTTTGTTGCCGGAAACAGATGTTAACGCGGGCTTTTGTATCGCTGAGCGGGTTCGTACTAATATCGAGGCATTACAGGTTCGGAATAGCGACTCAGGTATGATCGCTAATATAACGGTTAGTATCGGCGTCGCGTCTTTAAAAGATGATGAGCTAAATGCCACGGCTTTACTAAAACAAGCAGATAAAGCTCTTTACCTCGCTAAACATTTGGGGAGAAACAACTCGCAGATCTACTTTGCAGATGTAGTCAGCAAACTAGCATAAACTTTTATCGAAGCTCCTTTTTATGAAGACACTATAATCAAAAAACAAGGCGAGTAACTAAGCCAAGTAAAACGAGTCTCTCAACTAAAGCCCTAATGATGGCAGAGAACAAATGGAATTCTAAATATAGCGTAAGAGCCCTTTTTAGAGTTAAAAGGGATTGCTGATGGATTCAATATGCTTTTTTAAATGATGAACATCAACAAGATGCCACTTCATCTCTCCACGTATCATCAGGCTGCCAGTGTGCCGCCCACTCAGGAATATCCTTAGCAATCATCGGTCTGGCAATGCCATAACCTTGTGCCAATTCACAACCTAACTTCAACAGAGCAATACCATGAGCGATAGTCTCAACACCCTCTGCAATCACTTCACGTTTAAATGACTTCGACAACACCACTACACTTTCGACAATCGCCAAGTCATCAGGGTCAATCAACATATCCCCCACAAAAGTCTGGTCGATCTTAATTAAGCTCGCTGGTAAACGTCTCAAGTGACTCAGTGAAGAGTAACCCGTGCCAAAGTCATCTAATGCAAAATTAACCCCAAGTTCGATACAGGCTAGCATGGTTTCTGACACCTGTAGTACATCGGCTATCGCACTTGTTTCAAGTACTTCTAGTTCTAAAGAGCTAGGAGCAACCCCCGGGAATTCGGCCAATAGCTCCGCTAAGCGCGTTGCAAAACCTTCACTCTGTAATTGAAGTGCGTTAATGTTGACACTGACAGGAATATCCAGCCCCAACGCTTGCCACGCTTCAATCTGACGAAGAGCAGTGCTGATAACCCATTCACCTAGCTCGATACTGAGAATATGATTTTCAATGACGGGCAAAAAATCGTTAGGGGGGACTAAACCACGCTCCGGGCATTGCCAACGAATTAACGCTTCGGCACCAATCATCTTCCCCGTTTTCATATTGACCTTAGGTTGGTAATAAAGCACAAATTCATTTTTGTTCAGAGCTTTACGTATACAATCTAACTTTTCATGTTGAGTGATCATCGCAGCATTATGTGCAGAGTCAAACAAACGATATCGGTTCTTTCCCTCTTGCTTCGCCACATACATGGCTTGATCAGCATGCCGCATAAGTTGGTCTGCATCGACACCATCTTGCGGGTAAATGGTGACACCAATACTGGCAGAGACTTCCAGCCTGACTCCGCCTATGACTACCGGTTCCGATGCCGCCTGCAACAGGCGTTCCAACATAGGTTCACAATCTTCCACTGTGGCTATATTTTCCATCACAGCGACAAATTCATCCCCGCCGATACGGGCCAGGGTGTCGACATCGCGTAAAGCTTCCCTCATGCGAGATGAGACGACAATTAATAATTCATCACCAACGACATGACCATAGGTATCGTTAACGTCTTTGAATCCATCCAAATCAAGAAATGCGACCGCTAGTAATGAGTGTTGACGTTGGCTATGGCTCATAGATTGCGTTAGACGGTCTGCCAATAATGTCCGGTTAGGTAAGTGAGTTAACATATCATAGTGAGCAATACGTTCTAATTGCCCCTGATGCTCTTTAATCGCGGTGATGTCATTGAATAGCGCCACGTAATTTTGCACTATGCCAGTATCATCGAGTACCGCGCTTATCGTGAGAATCAGCGGATAAACCTCGCCATTCTTACGTTTATTCCAGATCTCACCGGTCCAATGCTCTTTTTCTTGTAAAGTGTCCCACATTTCTTTATAGAACTCAGGCAAATGACGTCCGGATTGGAGGATTCGCGGGTTTTGTCCTATCACTTCATCACGGGGGTAGCCTGTGATCGCACTAAAAGCCTCATTAGCGTTTATGATGACACCAGTAGTATCTGTGATGGCGATACCTTCTCTGGCATAGGTGAATACGCTAGCGGCAAGTTTGAGTTCTTCCTCGGTTTGCTTGCTCTTGGTTATATCTTCATGCGTGCCTGACATTCGCACAGACTTGCCATCAT
Source organism: Shewanella sp. GutCb (assembly GCF_002836135.1). Lineage (NCBI taxonomy): Bacteria > Pseudomonadati > Pseudomonadota > Gammaproteobacteria > Alteromonadales > Shewanellaceae > Shewanella > Shewanella sp. GutCb. The sequence continues at coordinate 31,281 of NZ_PJBL01000032.1, forward strand.
TTGTCCATTCAACCACTCGCCCACGATCGAGTATCCAGACCCAGCTGCCGTTCTTGTGCAGCATCCGATATTCGCATTCGTAAGTATCTGTTTCATTTTTGGAACAACGCATTAATAATTCATTGGTATTATGTGCATCATCGGGATGAAGTCGTGTCTCCCAGGTGCCGATGTCAACGGGTTCAAGCTCTTTAAGGCGGTAACCCAACATCTCGGCCCAGCGTTCATTGTATGCGGAGTCACCTGTTTGTACATTCCATTCCCAGGTGGCCATGTTGGCGCCCAAAATCACTTCTGCATAACGTTGGCTTTGGTCGCGAAATGCCTTCTCAGTCTCATGCAAGGCAGCTTGAATTCGCCTATTTTTGGTAATATCTTGGACCAATGATGTCACGCCAAGCACTTCACCGGTCTCACTTACAATGGGCGTGTTGTACCATTCACAAATGATGGCCCTGCCATCTTTTGTCATGTTCTCATTTATATTTCTGGACGCTTTATTATTTTCAATCAATCTTTTACCGATCTTATTGACATCTTCTCTAGCTCCTTCAGGCACCAAAAGTTCTAATAGAGAATGACCCATGACTTCGTCGACAGAGTATCCGAATATCTTCTCGGCTGATTTATTCAATTCACTACAATTTAAGTTTTTATCCCATGAAATATACCCAAGCGGCGTATTCTGAACATGGTGGGACAGTATCGTCTCACTAGCCTGTAACTCCGTTGCTGCCTTGTTGCGGTCTGTCACGTCCCGAATGAACCCCATATAGCCCTGAATTTGGCCATCAACAGCTTTGATCACGACCCTACTTGTTTCACCTACGACGATACTGCCATCCTTGTGCCGGTAGTTCGCTTCATAAGGTTTGACCTTATCTCCAGCGGCGAGATTGAAATACATACGACCATGTCGCTGGAACTCTTCATCGCTTTCATAAATGATCGATGCTTTTTCCCCCACAAGTTCTTCACGGCTATAGCCTAACAAAACTTCCATAGCCTGATTTATCGAAATAATCCGGCGATTTAGATCTGCAAAAATGAAGCCATCGGTAGCACAATCAGAAATTGTTCTGAACAACCTTTCGTTATGAACGGAGGTTGTTTTAGTTTCCTCAAGGGCGCGCAGAGCTTCTTCACGTTCGCGAATCTTTCTTGGTACCCAGAGCTTTAGGAGAAGCAAGATGACTAGTAAGCCAGCAGCAATATTGATTAATTTTGGGAGAATGAGCAAAGAGGGTTGCGACAACAGCTCGTGGATAGATTTTGGCACCAGCCCGTACAATGAGTTGAAATACAATCCAAAATAGACACTTTCAATTATGGTCCTGAATGCATCAATGCTAAGGACCATAAGGAGAACCACAACCGTTCCGCCAACTGCGCCATCAACGGCTTGTAATTGTTTAAGTTTGACCAGATAAATAACGACTATAACCAACCATAAGGCGGTCAAGATCCAGTATGATATTGGTGTAATGATGTCAAACGTATCCATTTTTATTTCTCTAATAAACTTACAAGCTGACCTTCTAGGTCTTATGGCCATCAGGCTAAATAAAAGAGCGTATGACAAAAGCAATTAACACTTTTAGCCACTCTTATATACTTTAAATTCGAATGTTAATCTCGTTAGTCATTAATTGAAGCGGCTCAATAATAATATGGCCTTTGATGCACCCAGTATTAAAGCAAATTTTTAACATCAACGTTTCATGATGGATCATAATTGATTTAGACCGCCAACATATATAGAAAACAATTATTTAAACTTGAAACTCCCAGTCACTCACGCTTTGGAATTAGTCCCAAAGTGACGTTTAATGACAATCTTTTTAAGTAGTATCTAATAATTTCTTTCCTACCATTATTGTCACAATGAACAAGTGTTACGCGCAAATAATTGATAGAAATAAGTATCACAAGTACATGTTCGCGACCTTTATCACCTTTTCGATTGCATTTAGTGCCATCCACAGCGATCCGAGTCATACTTTTCTATTTTGAAAAATCGTTATTTAAAATAAACCCACTTTAATCTGTGACAGCATTAGCGGAGTCGTTGCCAAAAAGTAATAACTTAAATCTCTATCATGAACAAAACCCGTAAACACATCAAAGGTGACCATAACAATTTGGAACTAATTCCATAAGTGGACAGGGTTTACAGATATTTACCATGTTGCAGAAGACTTCAAAAGTCAGGCCAAACTACGTTGCCCATTATGAAGATTATTTGTATCTTTCCATTAATTAAAATGAAGTTTTTATGATCAAGTCTGTAATGACTAAGTAAAAACCCTCTGATTCTTTGTTCTTAAAATATGGACTGAAATATCTATGCTACTGAAACACAAAATAACGGGGCTCTTTACTTCGTTATCATTTTTTATGGTGCTCTTTGTATCCATCCTTGCTTATCAAAATTTTGCGGAGTTCAGTCAGGCCAGTTATCAGGATAAAGTTGAAACGCAATCAAAGCTCGTAGCCCAGGCATTAGATGAAAAGTTAATGCGTTTTTTCGACGTAATCGATTCTGGTACATTTTTTTTCGATGACTATGGCAACCTCGATCTTGAACGAGCAAATCTCACTGTCGAAGAGATCGCTAATACGATTGAAGGGGAGGCTGGTATCTATTTAGGTTTAAAAGATGGCACCCTAATTAGCGATGGTAAAGCCGTACTCAATTTCAATGCTATCACCGCTAAACGTGAATGGTTTTTGAAGATTTTTGAAGGAGAGCACTACGTAGTGACTCGATCTTTTGTTGATGTCACTAAGAATGTTGAAGTGTTTGGTCTTTCTGTGCCTATCATGCACCAAGGACGAATTTCCGGAGTCGTGTTAATCAATATCCCGGTTAAATTATTCAGTGATTATGTCGCTTCTCTTACCAGTAACAATCAGATGTTCGTCTACCGAAGCGATGGCTACATAGTATCGAGTGAGGTAAAAGACAATATTGGTAAGAACATATTTGAATTACGTCCGCAGTACAAAGTAATATCTGAATCAAACAAGTCGATGACATACAGTGCTCCGGGTTTGGGAGAGTACTTTGTAACAAGTAATAAGATGAAGGTTCGTAACTGGACAGTGGCTAGTTATGAAGCCATGAAAGTCATAGAAGCTGCCAGCATGAATAACCTATATGGCACGCTAATTTTGATTGCTATCTCACTCGCTGCACTGATGATCGTTATCTACCAGATGGTTATTCGTCTTATTTATAAACCTATCGGCGGGGAACCACTGGAAATATCAAACATGGTCAAACAAGTTGCAGAGGGTGATCTAAGTATGGATTTATCCACTTCAGGCTTGGAAGAAGGTATATATGGCAATGTGATCTCCATGACACAGAATCTTAGAGCTATTGTCGCCAATATTAATGAAACGACAATTGCACTTAATAGCTCTTCAGCCTCCCTGTCATCGTCAGCACAAACTATGAGTGATGGCTCAAAGGCACAAACAGTGCAGCTCGAGCAGACTTCGACGGCGATGAACGAAATGACTTCTACAGTCGATGAAGTAGCACGAAGTGCACTGCAAGCGGCTGAATCGGCCCAGGGGGCGAGTGAGCATTCTGAAGTAGGAATGAAGGTGGTAGAGGATATGAACTCTAATATCCGCTCACTGGTCAATGAGATGGACAATGTGACCCATGTCATCGAAAACGTTGAGGCCGAAACTGTCAATATTGGTAGCATTCTCGATGTGATTAAAGGAATAGCTGATCAGACGAATCTTTTGGCTCTAAATGCTGCAATTGAAGCGGCACGAGCCGGTGAGCAAGGTCGTGGTTTCGCGGTCGTGGCTGATGAAGTTCGAAGTCTTGCAAGCCGGACACAAGAGAGTGCTAATGAGATCACCTTGATGATTGAAAAGCTACAAACAGAGGCAAAAAAAGCGGTAGAACAGATGGGGAAGAATACTCAGCTTGCTCAACTGACCTCGACAAAGACAGAGGAAGCAAATCAATCCCTGACACAAATCACCACATCTGTTTCTATTATTCTCAATATGAATGACCAGATAGCCACGGCATCAGAGCAGCAGACTCAGGTAGCTGCGGAAATTAACCAGAGTGTTTTAGAGATCAATGATTCGGCCAAAGAAACAAATATCCACTCTAATAGCACTACGGAACTTGCACAAGAACTCGGCGGAATGGCTAATACCCTAAATGGTATAGTGAGCCAATTCAAACTTTAAAGACTGGCACCTATTCAGAGGCTTACCACTCTTCTAAAAACTTGTGAATAACCTATTCAATCAATTTTAAAGGCGAACCTGACATGGTTCGCTTTTTTAATGAGGTTTATAAATATCTGAATTAAGGTAATAATGATTATCCCATTTAAAGTTAAATG
>NZ_PJBL01000033.1:0-28764 GCF_002836135.1 Shewanella sp. GutCb
AAAGGATCGGTTGTTAAAAGCCTATTTTGAACAAGCCAATGTGCCCTTAGAAAAACGTAAAGCCCTGCTTGCGGCTTTGAAACATGAGTATGCAGCGTCGCAGCAAACTAGCGACTTCGAACAATTGAAAGGCAATCTAGATCCCACCATTAGTGAAAATCAGAATCACACCGAGAATATGGGCATTCTAACCAATGAGCTGACTAATACCCCTGAGTCTGAATCATTAAAGCGTAACCAGATAAACCTGCTGATTGAGGCCGAACAGCTGCGCCATGCAACGGCAATGAGTGAGATCAACGGCGGAATTTCAACCCAATTTGATGCTATGTGGTCAGAGTCATTTGATCGGTTTGCTGCAGGTATTGGTAGCGCGACTGCCGATGCCATTTTTGAGTCGAAAGACTTTGGAGAAGCGATGCAGCAAATTACTAAGGGGGCAATAAAAAGCGTGATAGCGGGCCTAGTGGAGATAGGCGTTAAGAAACTAGCAATGGCCGTGATTGATAAAGGGATAATGGCGAGTACGGCAGTCGCGGCAACCACCACAGCTGCAACAACTGGCACCGCTATCGCGACGTCTATGGCACCAGCTGCCGCTACCGCCTCAATCGCTAGTTTTGGCAGTAGTGCAGTGGTCGGTATCGCCGCGATGATAGCGGCGATGGCGCTGTTACCGTCGATAATCGGTAAGTTTCATGGCGGCGGTACTATCCCGCGTGAAGGCACCTATCTGCTGGATGGCGGTGAGACGGTTTATACCCGTAATCAACAGCAAACATTGATGAATGCCCTTGGTGCTGCTAGTACGTCTGGCCGTGGTGGCCAAGGTGTCAATATACAGCAGAACAACACCATCGTTGTTAACAATCAAGGCGAGGCAGATTCTTTGGAAGAGGTGTTGCCGCAGTTGGTAGCGATGACTAAGAGTGCTGTGGTGGAAGACCTAAACAATCGCGGTGACGTATGGCAGGCAAGCAGGGGATAACAGTTCGGGACGGGTTTAAAATATTACGCTTGAAAGCTCCCTTTAAAGGAATATATTGATTTTGTCATGATTTTGGACGAAAACATAAATTGTAATAGGGAGCATGAGCATGGGTAGAGAGAAAGCAAGGTTACAAGACGTTGAAGATGCCTGGGATCGTAAGGCGCAGGCTGAAAATCTAAGATGTAGTATTTGTTCGCAAATCATTAATTACTCAGACAGTGAGGTCTATTTCACAGTGGAAATGTGTAGTTATTGTGCTCACATTGCTAGTAAGGATGATTAGCATCAAAACTGAATTGGCTTACGTTGTGTTTTAATCCGGATAGGGATATCTTGCCTTATTCTCTTAATTTACAAAGGATTGATAAATGTTTCCTAAATGGGTGACGCCTGAAATTATTATTGCTATATCGTCAGTTTTTATTGCTTTGTGTGCTTTGGTAACGACTCTTTGGCTGGGGTTAATAACGAGGAAACACAATAAGTTGTCAGTAAAACCAATGTTGTCATTAGTAGTTTTAGTTTCTAGAGCTAGCGAAAAAATCGGACTGAAACTGACAAATGATGGTTTTGGGCCTGCAATAATAACTAAAGGCGTTATTAAGAAGAATGGTCAAGAATTTGAATTGCGAGATATTAAATATAGAAGTTTATTTCCTGAACTTTCTGATAATGATTTTCAGCTTAACCTTATAGGGGCTTATTGCTCCAGAAATCCACTTCAAGACCAATGGTTAGTGTCATCAATAGCCCATAAAGAACATGAATTGACGGCTAATATGACAAATGCTCTTTCTCAAGTTGAGTTAAGAGTTGAATATGAGTCTGTTTATGCTGAGAAGTTTACATTCAGTCAAATCATTAGTTTTGAAGGGTATTAATCCCGAAACGTTTCAAATCCATCCAATTAACTAGCTAGTCATACTGAGGCATCACTCGTTTTGTATGCTGAACATGACTGGCTATGCTCTCTTTTCCTGCTGACATCTATCCTACCCAATGTGACTGGCGCTTAGTGCGTCGCACAAAGGCGTTTCGTAACCCTTATAACAATCAACTGCAAACGCTTTCTCTACCTGGTGCCTACTGGCAGGCGCAATTGACCTTTGACAAATTATCTCGTGCACAAGGTGCACAGATGCATGCCTTTGTGGTGAAGATGCAAGGCATGGCAGGACGAACGAAACTGCATGACCATGCCATTATCAACCCTGCATATACGAGCACGCCAGTGGTGAGTGGTGTTGGCCAACTAGGTAAGCAGCTTAAGGTGGGCGGGTGTTTTCCAGGGCTGTTTTTACCATCAGGCTATTATGTACAGGTGGGCGAACAGCTGCTGGTGTTGACCGATGACGCCGTAGCCGATGCGGGCGGCGCTTGCAGGTTACAATTTGAGCCTGCACTGCGCCAATCACCCCCCAATGGCACCGCATTGGTGATAGATAAACCCAGCGCCACCATGATGTTTACTGACGATAACCAAGGCATGCGCCGCAGCAGTAAGCGCTTAGTGCTATCAAGTTTCAGCCTGTCTTTTGTAGAGGACATCTATTCATGATTGGCTTTGCTACCCCAGAATTAAAAACTTATTTACGTCAGAAAAATGTCTGCGCAATCTTGCTCACTAAACTCGATTTTGCCTCTGGCTTTGTCTGTGTGCATAGCAGTGTAGGCACAATTATCCATGACGGTGACAGCTATTTAGGTGTCGGCGTGTTGGGCAAAGTTGGCAGTGTGACTCAGAACGGCAAAGTACAACCTAACAAGCTGCGTTTAACCTTATCAGGAATTCCACCTGCATTGCTTTCTACTGCGCTCACTGAGCAGTATCAAAACCGTTTAGGACAGATTTTATTGGCGGCACTTGATGAGCAATCAGGCACAGTGATCGCCGCCGATGTGTTATTTGCGGGCCGTATGGATGTGATGACACTTCGCGATGGCAGCAGTGCCAATTTACAGTTGGATCTGAACAGCCGTGGCGTGGATTGGAAAAATGCGCGTAATGGCCGTTATACCCATGCCGACCATCTCGCTCGTCATCCAGGTGATAATTTTTTTGAATTTGTGTCGCAGACTACTGAGCGTGAATTGCAATGGGGCGTACCAGGTGGCAGCGCTAAATTATCAGGTGGTTCTGGTGGTGGCGGGAGTCGCAGCACGGGCCGCAGAGTACAGAAGTAGGAATGATTATGTCATTAACTGGATTCATTGAGCTGTATCGGTATGTTGCGTTTAACTGGGGTGAGCATGACTGCTGTTTATTTGCGGCCAACTGGCTTGCGGTGAATGGCGTGGCAGATCTAGCCGCCGAGTTTAGAGGAAAATACGCTACTGAGCTAGGTGCTATGCGTGCGATACGGCGCGCAGGTTTTGCGACTATATCGGCATTGCTTGAGACCAAACTAGGGCCTGGCTTGTCACCACTAACGTTAACTCGTGGCGCAGTTGTGCTGCTTGATACTCCACAGGGCGATGTGGTGGGGATTTATCAGGGCCACGATTGCTTTGCGTTGGCGCAAGAGGGACTGGTGTCGTATCCCAAAACGCATATTAAAATGGGGTGGAATGTTTAATGGGTAAGGTTGTTGATGCGCTAATTGGAGGGACGCCGCTGGGGAAAGTGGCATTTGAGGCCATAGGTATTGATGCCTGGTGGGAAGTGAGCGTTGGCAAGTATATTCGTGAAGCCTTGATCCCTATTCCTGCCGATGATTTTGGTAACGAGGCGATGCAGCAGCAACAGATGCTGCGCTCACCTACTGAGGCGCGGCGTAGTATTTATGGTCAGGCCATGGTGTCGGGTCCTATTGTATTCGCTGAAGAAACAGGCACAGATAATGAGTTTTTACATTTGGTGATCCCATTAGCCGCGCATCAATGCGAAGAAGTACTTGAGATCTATTTTGATGACGAAGTGATATATCAAAATGGCAACCTAGATGGCGAATATAGCGATCATGCTCGGATTAATATCCATCTGGGAGCGCAAACCACCGTAGATAGTCAACTGCTTAGCGAATGTGAACACTGGACAGCGGAGCATGTTGGATTAGGCATTACTTACTTGTACGTGCGCCTTAAGCATGATCCTGAGTTTTACTCTAACGGCTTGCCGAACATTAAAGCCTTATTAAAGGGAAAGCCGCTTTATGACCCCCGTAAAGATTCGAGTGTAGGTGGTACTGGCAACCATAGCCGGAATGATGAGTCCACATGGGAGTGGAGTGATAACTGGGCATTATGTGTGCTGGATTACACGGGCTTTGAGTCAGGCGTAGGTGCTCTGGCTAATGAAATAGACTTGGCCTCGTATGCATTGGCAGCTAATGATAGTGACCAATTAGTAGAGTATGACGATGACGGCCATACCGAGAAGCGTTATACCTGTAATGGCACCTTTACCCAATCAATGACGCCAGCCTCTGTGTTGGATAAATTGCTGACTGCTGGTGCGGGTATGCAGACTTATTCCTCTGGTCAATATCAGTTGTTTTCGGGGGTCTATCAGGGGCCGTTTGGACTCACATTATCAGAAAGAGATTTAGCGGGAGAAGTAGAAGTTAGGCCTTTCAATGCTAGGGCGCAGCTGTGTAATGCGGTGCGTGGCACCTTCGTTGACCCTGATAATTTCTACCAACCTACCGACTTTGCGCCTTATGAATCGAATTATTACCGCGCTCAAGACAACGATGAATATATTGACCATGATATAGACCTCCCTTTTACACAATCTGTATTTACGGCACAGCGTCTCGCTAAGCTCTATTTAGAATTAAATCGTGCGGGCCAGCAAATTGTAGTGCCGCTAAATATGATTGGCTTAAGCGTGTCGGTTGGCCAAGTAATAGAACTTGAGCTGCCACGCCTAGGCATTAAAGCCGAGTATCAAGTGATGGATTGGTCATTTGATTTTGGTCTGCCAATTAAAGTGACGCTGCGTGAGACACATCCTAATTTATTTGTGTTTGATAAAGGCAGCTATACCAATCGTAAATTAACTCCAGTGTTAAATCTGCCATCCTCGAAGCGAGTACCAACGGTGAATGGTTTGGTCTGGACGCCAATGGGAGATGACGCTAATTGGCAGGGGCAACTGACTTGGAACGCGCCAGGTGGCAATAGTGCCTATCGCTATCGATTAGAAGTGAGTGATGCATTTAATATAGTGGTATATCAAGTCACTTTGGATGGAACACAGCATCATGTTCCTAAACTTGATGCAGGTAATTACACCGTTACTTTGTGGGCAGTAAATTTATTTGCAAACCGCTCAAATATACCTGCAATTATGGCAATTGGGGCTGATGCGCCTCCAGCTATTACCGGTATATTGGTGGATGCTGGTGCGCTTGAATTGACGCTACGACCACAAACTGCAGCTGTCACTGCAACGTCAACAGAGTTTGAAATTAAAGGCGGTTTAAGCAGTAATATCGCCAATGCGGTATTCATTGGCCAAGGTAAAGAAGTGATTTGGCCAGATCGCCATGCCAACACAGAGTATTTTGTCTGGGCGCGTGCCACCAATAACTACGGTTTTAGTCCTTGGTTTGGCCCTATTATCACGCAAACTAGCAGTGATAAAAGTGCTTTGGTTGAACTACTTGGTGATACCTTCGAAAAGTTTACTTGGTTTGCTTGGGCGGATGATAATCAAGGTAATGGCTTTACCACCGTTGAGGCGATAGGTGACGGTAAGGCGTACATGGGCCTTGCGACGGATAAGAAAACGGTTAGCCCTAGTGGTAATTGGCAAGATTACACCTGGTCAAAAATTAAGACAGAGATCCCCCCTGTATTCACAGATGATGAACAATCAAAGCTTGATGATTTAATGGCAGGAAAACTGCCTAACACCAGTGAAGAAATGCTCTCTTTGCAAGCCGCATTGAATAGTGGTCAGTTAAACAATGATTTGCTAACCGCGCAGAAATTGCTTGAGCAAAACATTACAGCTGCCGGACTTGGCGGTGAAACTCCGGCACAGTCACAAGCTAAGGCTAATTCAGCGCAAGCAGCGGCAGAAGCCAACGCGGCGTTAGATGCGTTGAGTAAAGTTAATACAGCCAAGAGTCAGGCCATTGTAGCGGGTCAAGTGGATGCAAGTGCTAAGGCGAATGCGGCGCAGTCTGCGGCTGAAACCTACGCTTTAGCAAAAGCGAACCTTGCCAAAGTTGAGGCCAATGCTTATGCAGATGGTGAAATAACCAAAGAAGAAACCCGCGCGATAGCCGATGCCCAAGCCAAGGCTTACACTGCTAAAAGCCAAGCGATAAGCACCGCCAGCGCTGATGCTACCGCGAAAGCGAATGCTGCCAAAGCTGCCGCAGAAACCTACGCTTTAGCAAAAGCGAATCTTGCCAAAGTTGAGGCCAATGCTTATGCAGATGGTGAAATAACCAAAGAAGAAACCCGCGCGATAGCCGATGCCCAAGCCAAGGCTAACACTGCTAAAAGCCAAGCGATAAGCACTGCCAGCGCGGATGCTACCGCGAAAGCCAATACCGCAAAATTGCAAGCCGTAGGTGATATTGCAGCCGGTCAATTTCAAGCAAAAACAGGACTGATTACCACGCTGTTTTCTAGTAGCGGGTTGTTTGGCCAGTTACAAGCACGGTTGGCTGCATTTGGCGGTTTAACAGCAAATAGCATAGCGTCACTAGCGATAGCGACTCACCACTTAAAAGCGGGCGCGGTTACGTCAGATAAAATCACGGTATCAAATGCCTTTATTACTAAGCTTATTGCTAATAGTGGTTTATTTGGGCATTTACAAGCTCAGTTTGCTCAATTTGGTGGGCTGGCCGCTAACAGCATTGCAGCTAAAGCGATAACCGTTGACAAACTTGATGTATTGGCAAGAAACCTGATTAACAATGTAAGCCAAACGGGGGTTAATACTGGTTGGACAGGGAATTTGCCTGTGGTTAGCCATACGCATAAAGGCAAACCGACTAAAGCATTACAAAATGCTACATCAGGCAATACGCAGCTTTATTCTAACGCCTTTGAGGTTGACCATACAAAAATATATGAAGTTAACTTTACTATTTTTAGGGTTAGTGGCGGCAATGTGGGAACCCGTTTTTTTGGCATGAGAGCGGTGGGTGATTCTAATGTTAGAATTATCATGGCAGAATCTCGCTTATTGGCTAGCTCAACGGATAATTTTTATTTTTGGAGTGGTGATATAGCGGATGGGCAATACCACCAAATGCGAGGTTATATAGTCGGTTCAGAAGTTTCCCCTGCATCTATTCCTGATTCGCTCAATGTGCAGTACGCAGTTCAATTAAATCCCGGCACCACCAAAGTGTACTTACGGGCTTTAAACTACTACAACGCTGGCGTAACCACGGTTGATCGATGGTTCAATATGTCAGTTACAGAGCTGGGAGGTGGCCAAATATCGGCTAATCAACTATTGGCCAATACAGGGTTATTCAATCAGTTAAAAGCCCGCATTGCTAATTTTGGAGGCTTGACGGCGACTGAAATTAAGGCTGATAGCGCACTGATTAATAAATTAGTGGGTACGAGTGCATTGTTTAACAGTTTAGTGGCTAGATTAGCGGTATTTGGTGGATTAACAGCTAACAGCATTGCGGCTGATGCTATTTTGGGCCGTCACATAAAAGCGGGTGAAAAGATAGAATCCCCAGTAATCGAAGGTGGTGAGCTTAGGCTTATAGGTAGCGCTTATATGAAAGTACAAGCGGCTAACGCTTTTGGGCCTGATAGCCTTGTTGAATGGTACGGTCCTAAATTGCTGTTGGGCGGCAACCCTAACTGGAATAGCTTAAGAAAATCTAACGCTATTACTTATTTAGCCGCTAATGGTGACGCTTATTTTGGCGGTAGCCTGAGTGCTGGCGTGCTTAAAACTGGAGTGACTAATCCAGATAAAAATGTTTATGCAAGTAGCTCTTACCCCGTAGAAATTGGGCCTTTTGGCACTAATGGCAAATCAAAAACGGTTGTTGTTTCTTACAATTTATCCGCCGACAGTTCAACGGCTTCAAGCGGAGCGGTTTCTAATCGTGCGTTAAGTTGGCAGCTTCAACGAAAAATTGGTAGTGGATCATGGACGACAGTTTCTAGCGGTATTTTTCCTATTATCGTTAATAAGGCGTTTGAGCCAGAATTTAACCATTATGAAGTGAGGGAGTATTGCAGCGCTTCATCGACCTATACCGACAATTCATCATCTGGCAGTGATTTTAAATATCGGATTAAAGTGATTAGTGCTACTCGCTACCATATTGCACGGCTTACCTCGTCACAAAACATTTCACTCATATCAACAGAACAATAAACTAAAGGAGGCCATCATGGCTTTAACAATACCTACACTCGCTTTATCTTCAGGCATCGAACTCGCTAACCCTTTGTTAGTTATCTCTGAGTTAAACGTTAATAACAACACCTCAAGTAATGAACGGTTAGAAATTAACGGCGCACCTGGTGAAGGTAATGCAGTAAGCCAAGGCTACAAGGTCATCACGAGTAATCATGGTGGACAAGGTTGCACTTACATGGTGAGCGTTTTTGCTAGTCAAGATGCTTTTGATGAAGGTAAGCCACCAGTCGATCAAGTAAGGGAAGGTCGTAATGTAAAGGTGTTCAGCTTGAACCTTGCAGAGGATGTGTATACAGGTATCACACCGAGAGAAGCAGCTTATACTCATCTAACAGAACAAACAGAGTTTGAAGCTGCACATTTAGTGTCAGAAGTTCTTGTATAGGGCTCTGCTGGTGGGGGAGACCATCTGACTTGTATCAAAAAATCCCCTATCTAAGGGGATTTAACATTATTTACCGCCAGTAACTAACTCCAAATACAATCTAAAAACTAGTTATAAAACCTTTAATTATTTCAATAGTTTTAATAATCTGAATGATTAAGCATAAAAATTTAAAACAGGCATAAAAAGCACTGTTTTTAACCTTTAACCACAGTTCGTTTAATTTTGAATGGTTTTTATCCATAGTGACTCTCCTTATGAAAGGGAGTTACCTGGCTTTTATATTCAATTTTGATCTTTTTGAATGACTATTGAAGCGTCGAGAGGCGCGGGTAGGAGCATTTCTGCTTTAAACAACGTTACCGTGTTTAGAATATGGTGTCCAGTCAGCTTAGTTAATGTTCAGTTTGCCAGTGTTGGCGATTCTCTTTTGCCAAACTTAGTGACTTTATTAGATGAACACTTTTGCCAAACCTTGTGAACGCTTCTGCCAAAATACGCGACGCGCTACACAAATCTCGCGACGCGCTTCAGCTCATACAATAAAAATGGCTAATACCTTGGTCTAACTAAGTGTTCGATAAATGAGCTTGGTTTACGTGCACGTAAACTTGTATCTTGTTGTAATGTTTATGTTATCTATCATTATCATTTGTGGTTGCCGTTAACGTTAGACTAAGGTCGCGATTGTTGTTCGCCGCATGCTTGCTAGATTAAACCCTGACTTAATATAAAAATCAGCACAAGGGAGTCGCTATGAGTTTTGAAAGCAACGAGAAGGCAGAAGGTTATTGGCGTGAAAATTTACGCCTAGTACTCGGTTTGTTAGCCATATGGGCAACAGTATCATTCGGGTGCGGTATTTTATTAGTAGATGTACTCAATGAAATCCATTTCATGGGGTTCAAGTTGGGATTCTGGTTTGCACAACAGGGTGCTATGTATGTGTTTGTTGCGCTTATTTTTGTCTATGTCGCGAAGGCGAATGCGTTAGACAAAAAATATGATGTGCATGAAGACTAATTACAAAGAACTTATTTAAAGGAGCTATGAAATGGATGTACAAACACTCACTTATTTGATTGTAGGGGTAACATTTGCCCTCTATATCGGTATTGCTATCTGGGCTCGAGCCGGTACAACAAAAGAATTCTATGTGGCGGGTGGCGGTGTTCACCCTGTTATGAACGGTATGGCTACCGCAGCAGACTGGATGTCGGCTGCATCATTTATCTCACTTGCGGGTATCGTGTCATTTACCGGCTATGACGGTTCAGTTTATTTAATGGGTTGGACGGGTGGCTATGTTCTGCTAGCGCTTTGCATGGCGCCCTACTTACGTAAGTTTGGTAAGTTCACCGTGCCTGACTTTATTGGCGACCGTTATTACTCACAAGCTGCGCGTACCGTGGCGGTGGTGTGTGCCATCTTCATTTGTTTCACCTATATCGCGGGTCAAATGCGTGGTGTAGGCGTTGTATTCTCAAGATTCTTAGAGGTTGAGGTTGAAACCGGTGTTTATATCGGTATGGCAGTGGTGTTCTTCTACGCTGTTTTAGGCGGTATGAAAGGGATTACCTACACTCAAGTTGCACAGTATTGCGTCCTTATTTTTGCTTTCATGGTGCCCGCTATTTTCATCTCGGTGATGATGACTGGCCACATTTTCCCTCAAATCGGTTTTGGGGCTGAGTTAATCGATGCTGCGGGCAATGGCACAGGGGTTTATCTTCTTGATAAGCTGGATGGGTTATCTGCTGAACTCGGATTTTCGCAATACACTGAAGGTTCAAAGAGCATGATAGATGTGTTCTTTATTACGGGTGCTTTGATGTTCGGTACTGCAGGTCTTCCTCACGTAATCGTACGTTTCTTTACGGTACCTAGAGTAAAAGATGCGCGTGTATCAGCGGGTTGGGCATTAGTCTTTATCGCTATTATGTACACCACTATTCCAGCATTAGCCGCGTTCTCTCGTGTCAACATGATTGAAACCATTAATGGCCCTGAGTCTACTGGAGTTGCCTATGAAACGGCACCTGAGTGGATTAAGAACTGGGAAAAGACTGGACTGATTACGTGGGATGATAAGAACGAAGACGGTAAGATTTACTATGCCAAGGGTGCAGAAAATGAGATGAAGATTGACCGCGATATCATGGTTCTAGCGACCCCTGAAATTGCTAATCTTCCTGCTTGGGTTATCGCGCTGGTTGCTGCGGGTGGTTTGGCTGCTGCATTATCGACATCTGCGGGTCTTCTACTGGTGATCTCGACTTCGGTATCGCATGACTTGCTGAAGAAAAACTTAATGCCTGATATCTCAGATAAGAAGGAACTGTTGTACGCCCGAATTGCAGCTGCATTGGGGATTGTGATGGCAGGTTACTTCGGTATTAATCCACCTGGTTTTGTCGCGGCGGTTGTTGCGATAGCATTTGGTCTGGCGGCATCGTCACTGTTCCCAGCTATTATCATGGGGATCTTCTCTAAGACAGTTAACAAGGAAGGCGCAATCTCAGGCATGGTAACGGGTCTACTGTTTACTGCGGCTTATATTGTTTACTTCAAGTTTGTTAATCCAAGTGCAAACACCAGTGATAATTGGTTCCTTGGGATATCGCCAGAAGGTATTGGTATGCTGGGTATGATGATTAACTTTGCCGTCGCCTTTGGTGTCACTAAAGTCACGGCAACCATACCACAAGATGTTGTGGACATGGTTGAGTCTATTCGTTTCCCTAAAGGTTCAGGTGAAGCACAAGATCACTAGTTCCTAATTTGTAAGCAGAATAAGAAGAGCGCATTAAGCGCTCTTTTTTTATGTCTATAACTGGCCTTTGGTCGAATAGTCCTAGCATTGGAGTAAACGCTATAGTGGTCATTGAATATAGAGGATGTGAGCTAGGGAGTGGTTAAATGGATGCAAGCGAATTACAACCCATCATGCAGTTTTTACAACAAAGCGTACCCTTTGAGTCGCTTGATGAAGCCACGTTGGCGAGTTGCTGCCGTTCCTTAACGGTCGGCTACTACAGTAAAGCCGCAAATTTTGTTCCTTTAGACCCGTCACACCCGCAACTTTATATTGTTAGAAGTGGCGCGTTCGAAGTCAGAGATATTAATGGTGAGCTATTAGATCGGCTCGGCGAGGGCGATTATTTTGGCTTTCCGTCTTTATTATCTGGAGAGCAGGCCAGTAATCGGGTCGCTATTTTAGAAGATGGCCTGGTCTACCATTTACCGCCTGATATATTTAATCTACTGCGCACTAAAAGCCGCGAGTTCGATCGATTCTTTAATAAGGCGTTTGCAAAGCGCTTAAGGCATCAAGGACGATTTAAAGCAAAAGAGCTGACAACGACTAGCCGTATTACCACCTTAATGTCTAATTCTCCGCTAATGATCGACATGAAAGCCTCCGTTGCTGATGCGGCTAGGTGTATGCGAAAGTCGCGCGTCTCTTCCGTACTGGTTATTGATAATAATAAGCTCGTCGGTATTTTAACCGATAGAGATTTACGTAACCGTGTTTTGGCCGAAAACTTTGATGGTAACCTTCCTGTACATCAAGCAATGACAACCACACCAATCTCAATTGAATCAAACTCTCTGGTATTTGAAGCGATGCTGTTGATGAGTGAACATAATATTCATCATCTGCCCGTGGTCGACAATGGTAAGGCAAAAGGGGTGATTACCAGTACTGATATTTTACGCGGCCAGAGTTCACAGCCTTTATTGTTGATTGGCGAAATTGAGCGGCAAAAAGATCTTGCTAGTTTGATTCAAGTCAGTAAACAGATCCCTCTTTTACTGCAAAACCTGATCAGTGCCGATGCAAGAGCAGAGGAGATAGGGCGAGTGTTAACGTCGGTCACTGATGCATTAACAAGGCGGCTTATTGTATTAAATCAGCAACTGTTAGGTGAAGCACCTATGGCATTTTGTTGGTTAGCGTTTGGCTCTCAGGGTAGGCAAGATCAAGCGGCATGTTCAGATCAAGATAATGGTTTACTACTTGCCCATGAACCGGATGCTGCAGCACAAGGTTATTTTGAAGCGTTATCGAAGGCGGTTTGTGCTGGGCTTGATGAGTGTGGTTATATTTATTGCCCTGGTGACATTATGGCGCAAAATCCTAAATGGAGAATGTCACTTAATGGTTGGCGATCTGTATTTGATAAGTGGGTTAATACACCGGATCCTAAAGCGCTAATGCACTGCAGTATATTTTTTGATATGCGCTCTGTTTTTGGACCTCAATCTTTGTTTGATGGATTACAAGATGATGTTCTTAAAAACACTCAAGGTAATGATATTTTCCTCGCAGGTCTGACCGGTAATTCTTTAACGAGTACACCCCCCCTCGGTTTTTTCAGAAAGTTTGTGTTGGAGCGTGATGGAACTGAGGTCAAAGGGATTGATCTAAAACACAAAGGTAATGCGTTGATTAATGATATTGCACGGGTGTATGCATTGTCTGCTGGCATTAAAGAGGTTAACACCGCTAAACGAATTAGAGCGCTAATGGATCAAAATATCATTAACCGCAACGATGCACTTAATTTGGCCGATGCGCATGAGTTTATCGCGCATATGCGGCTATCTAATCAAGGTTACCAGTACACTCATGCAAAACCGGTGACCAACTATCTAATGCCTAAAGACGTCTCTTCTTTAGTACGGCATCAATTAAGAGATGCCTTTAAAGTGGTACACGATGGACAAGTAGGGCTTAAGTTGAAAATGATGCGGAGTTACTAATTCTTTTGAAAAGCCTTTATCTACAGAGCAAGTTGCGCTGGCGTATCTTCAAAGCGGTTAATAAGACCATTGAAGCCTATTACCGTGCCGTATTGGATAATGTATCAAAGCCTTTGTCACAAATTCCGCTGATGGCTTTAGATTTAGAAATGACGGGTCTGGATCCTCAATGTGACCAGATTTTAAGTATTGGCTTGGTGCCTATTTACAATGGGATGTTGCAGCTTGAAAAAGCACAACATAAATTGGTGAGTATTGAAGGTAGCGTTGGCGATAGCGCGATAATACACGGCATTGTCGACAGGCAGTTAGCAACAGCGACGTCAGCTAAAGAGGCAATGGTCTGGTTTTTAAATCAAACACGAGGCCATGTGTTAGTGGCGCATCATGCGCCTTTAGATATGTGTTTTCTTAAAACAGAGGTTCATCGTAGTCTAGGTGAAAGAATGTCTTTTCTTGCAATAGATACAATGTCTCTAGAGCGAAGCCGCTTATTACGGCAACATGATGTCATTAAAGAAGGCTCTTTAAGGCTAGATGCATGTCGGCGCCGCTATGGTCTGCCAATATATGCTGCGCATAATGCGACGGTTGATGCATTGGCTTGTGGTGAGTTGCTCTTAGCTCAAATGGCGGGGATAGCAGGCCAAGATGAGTTGAGTTTGTTTGATCTTATTCGCTAAATAACTCGTCCATAAAGACTGGATAAATACTTACTGCTTTGCAGCATCAATAATGTGTCCCCATTTTATCAGTGCACTCTTGATATCTTCTTGTTGATAAGGTTTATTGATTATTTCGTCCATTCCACAGTGGTAACATTGTTCAGTTTCCACCGAGGTTGTACTAGCCGTTAAGGCTATGATGGGTTTGGTATAACCTTTGTCGCGCAGTAAAGTTGTTGCTTCAAATCCATCCACGACCGGCATTCTGCAATCCATAAAGATAATATCAACGCTATTGTTCGCGAGGAAGTCTATCGCCTCTTGACCATTATTAGCCATGGCGGGGGTTATTTTGAATTTAGCTAAAATCATTTCAATCAGCATTTGGTTAACTTTACTATCCTCCACGACCAATACGTCCAGTGTCTCGATAGGATACTGAGCTTGAGGTTGTTTGATATTTAATACGCTTGTTTTAGCGATATCTAGGGGTAAGGAAACATCAAAACAACTACCTTCACCTAGGGTCGATGTTAATCTGATGTCTCCTTTCATTTCATCAACTAACTGTTTGCAGATTGCGAGGCCTAACCCAGTGCCTTCATAGGCTCGATTACTCGAGTTATTCACTTGAGTGAAAGGGTCAAAAAGTGTCGGTATTTTGTCTTCTGGGATCCCGCAGCCACTATCTTGGACCGTAAAACACAGTGCTTGCTCGGCCCAATAGATATCGACTTTTATCTCACCTTGTCTGGTGAACTTTATCGAGTTGCCAATAAGATTGACTAAGATCTGTTTGATACGATCTGGGTCACCAATTAATGTCTGTGGAATTGATTGTTGATAATGGTAGTTAAATAACAGCCCGAACTCATCGGTGCGCTGTTTGAAAATATCGAATATCATTTTGCACAATTTCTCAGGAGAAAAATTAATCTTTACAATCTGCAGCATCCCAGCGCTCATTTTACTGAGATCAAGCAAGTCGTTAATAATCACCCGCAATAGCTCGCCTGACTGATGCATGGTATTGAGTAGTTGCTGCTGATAGCTCGACAACGATGTATCAAGCATCAGATCAGCGGAGCCTAATAGACCATTAAGTGGGGTTCTTAATTCGTGATTAATCATCGCGACAAAATCACGAGTAGACTGCTCTGAAGACTCTGCGCGCAACTTCTCCTTGATGGTATTTTCTAATAACTCTTGTCGTCGTTGTGCTGCGCTGATCATGTCACAGAATAGCAGAAGCTGTTTCTCAACGGTATTTTGCCATGAGGTTGGGGATTCAATAACGAGTGTGAGACTGCCTAAGATAGAGGCTTCAGTTTTGATGATAAGCTTAATCTGCTGATGATCATCAGACCAACATAATGGTTGGTTTGCGGTTGAAATAGGTTGGATCAGGGCTTTGTTACCGGCTAAAAAAGTATCAAAAACATTTTCTTTTATCGGTGATTTGAAGCGGATACGACTCGCTTTAATATTTTCAATGCCAATCAGGTCATCAAGTAAGCGCTGTAATAATATATTGGAGATAGGTTTTTGCAAAAGCAGTTGATTGTAATCGAGTAAAATTGATTCTAAATGGCTTTTAAAATGCAGCAGAGCCATGCCTTGCTTAGACTGCTCTTTTATATGAATGAGTGAGTCTTCGACAAGTTGTTTTGCACTATAAAGTTCTCTACTTTTTTCTTCCAGCAGGACTTCAGCTGCCTTTTTTGCTGCTTTTTCTCGGATTATTTTTCGATTAAGCAATTCAATTCTATTGGTTAATGCTTGGATTTCATCGTTGAGCATAGATTGTGCATCGCCTCACTGTTTAAACATAAGTGATGGTAAATCGGACTTCTGATTGGTCTTCTGTTATTGGCTCCATTGTAATTTCAATGTTTTCACCAAAATGCTCAGCACAGCCTCGAATCAGCCCTAGGCAGACATGCGACATACAGCGTGCGGACACATAATCCATGACTAATTGACTTTCAGTGGCTGAAATAAAGTTGAAAGTAGGTGGGTTGGCATTTTGATAAAGTTTTTTGACTTCTATATGAATATATTCCTCCACGCTTTTGATAAAGCTAAAGGTGGAGTCTGACTTGCCTTCGAGGCCAGGCATACTGTTAAACAAGGTGATAAAGACGGATTTACCGTAAACCTCTTGTAGGTCTTCAATAGATATCCCAGTTAGTTTACTTAAGCTTACGATGAGTTTGATGAGGTCATGGTGGTCATACGTGCCTACACTGGTATAAACACCGTCGTTTTGGTTTTCATCGAGGATCTGTTGACAGATCTCTAATCCGAACGTGTCTTCGACTAATTCTAAGAACTCAGCAAAAATGATTCCCTTCATATGTCACTCCTTAATACACTACTTATTATAAAGTAGTGTATTAGTTGATTTTATTCAATGATACTGGGGCTGTTATGCAGATTAAATGTACGTTAATTTCGCTTGTAAGCCCTCGCTCGCTCGTCATTACTATTGTCATATTGACGTTTAAATTCAAGAGATGAATATGATGACTATAATTTACAGGTAGTTTTGCTTACATTTTTAGGCTTCTTAAATTAAGCACTGTTCTATAACTTACTTGATATTAAGTGTCATTAGCGCGATAGGGATTTTTATGCCATTACCGTTGGTTTGGTTAGGAGCTGCAGCAATTGGTGCTGCTTTGATTGCTGATGAACGTAAAAATCAAAAAGACATCGCGACGAAGCGATTACACGGTAAGGCTGTGTCTGATCATACCAGGGGTGCCAATGCCGAACTTGGTCCTAGCTTATGGCATACTGGCGATAAGAAAGTTCAACTCGAGCCGGGCTCGATTATTTGCTGTTTTGTTTTTGGCGTCATTGAACACACGGGAATTTGGCTAGGGGACGACACCTTAGTTGAGTTACATGGAAGTGGATTAGTACGCGCCGTTTCAACTAAGCGCTTTTTGGTCGGCAGAAGTGGCAGTCAGATTTTTCAAGCGTGTAATCATCTTCACCAACCTTTAGTGAGGTCTCAGGTTTTAGCCCGGGCACAACAGGCAATATTTACCTATAGAAAATATGATCTGTTAGACAATAATTGTCATCGATTTGTGTGGCATTGTTTAAGTGGCGAAGAGAAGGCGTTATCGAGTTTTAGTAAACTCAACAATGAAATTGGAATGTACTTTGAAGAAGCTGTCTATTGGGACGAAGCTATCATTTGATACAAAAACACCGACGGTTTAGGTCGGTGTTTTTAAACAAACGGTGTTTCTGGCTAGGCTATTTACAGAAATGCTTTACCGCTTTGCTCACCAGTTCAATACCGGTTTTATCACAAGGTGGCAGCTCTGCATCACTAATATTAATTGGAGTCACTCTGTCACCCCATTTAATTAAGGCTGCGGCCGAGGTCAATCCTGCACCAAATGCACAAGATAAAATGGTTTGATTTGGTAAGATTTTACCTTGCTCTAGCGCATCACAAATCGCAATAGGGATAGTTGCAGCAGAAGTATTACCATAATTTGCAATATTCACAATGGCTTTTTCTTTTGGAATTTTCATGCGGCTAATCAGAGTATCAATAATACGCTCGTTAGCTTGATGAGGGATCACCCAATCGATATCTTCCTTATCGATGCCACATTTCTCTATCACTTTAGTACTTAACTTACCCATGCCTGCAATGGCACGTTTAAAGATCTCTTGACCGTTAAATTCGATATAAAAATCGAGTGAAGCGGCGTCAAATCGATCCATTGCAGTACCAAAACCGGCTTTAAGAATGTCTCTGCCAGCAGGGTCATTATTCAGCTCATAGCCTAAGATACCAATTGCTTCATCTGTTGCTTCTAATACAACCGCGCCGGCACCATCACCAAATAAAACGGCGGTGTCGCGTCGTGACCAATCTAAAAAGAACGACAGTCTTTCTGCACCAATGACGAGCACCTTTTTGCATTGGCCGCTCTTTATTTGTGAACTCGCTAGGCCAACGCCATAAAGGAAACCACTGCATGCAGCATTGATATCAAAGGCTGCGCAAGTTGCACCCACATTCGCTTGAACCGTTGAAGCTATATTTGGGATCAGTGTGTCAGGTGTTGCGGTTGCTAGAATTATCATATCTAGATCGCTACCCTCAATACCGGCGGCAGCAAGTGCTCTTTGAGCGGCAACAGAGGCAAGCTCAGAAGTGTTTACATGACTAATATGACGCTGGCTAATACCTGTGCGAGATTTAATCCATTCATCAGAGGTTTCGATAAATGTTGAAAGGTCATGGTTTGTTAGGGTAGCGGGCGGAACACACTTTCCCCAACCTGTAATCGTGGCGTACTGCATTAGGTTATCTCTCAAAAATAAAAAAGCAGAACCTGCGCTCTGCCTTGTCAATCAGTATAAGTAAAGCTTAACAAGTCTTTTAACGCTCAACAGTGAGCTAGCCCTCTTGTTGAGCAACTAAAACTCTAATAGCTGCCGCAGCATGAAGGATGTGACTGCGTAACAGTTCAACAGCGTTATCAACGTCACCCTTCCTACAATAGTCTAGCAATTCTCTATGATCTTGCTGTGCTTTAGGAATACCACTCGCTAAAAATAGCTGTAAGCGGACATACCGATCACAGTTGGTATTCAGCCCATTGACGACTTCAATGGTATGAGGTTTGTCTGCTGCGCGGTATAAACAGGTATGGAATTGAGAATTTAATCCACTCCAGCGTTCTATTTGGTCTTTATCTTGAAATGCCACATCAAGCGAGTCCAAAATACCTTCAGCTTCCGTTAGGTCATCTTCAGTCATATTGGGGATTGCTTTAGCCAATAGATCTGTTTCGATTAACGCTCTTAAGTCAAATAGTTCAGTGACTTGAACAGCAGATAAAATAGTCGCTGTAGCGCCTTTATGTGCTTCAAACTTAACTAACCCTTCAGCTTCTAATTGCAGCAATGCCTCTCGTACTGGGATCCTGCTCACATTCATTTCATCGGCTAAGGCACTTTGGCGTAATGGCATACCCGCAGCGATTTCTCCAGAGAGAATTTTTTCCCTTAATACTTCGACGACAACTTGAGTACGTGTTTTATGAACGATAGGAGTTTTTCTGCTCATATAGCCTGTTTTTATGTTAATTATTCAAGATGATTTTCTTAGGTTAACGCTTAAATAAGTAGAATGAAAGGGAAACAACTTGTTTCCCTGTACATATTTTGAAATATTTAGAAAGTGGTAATGTTGGCTTGCTCTTCTCTCAGCTTCTGTGGCATGAGTGCTATTGGCATGTTTTGTATACACAAAGGTCGTTCAAATCGAGACATTGCTTGTGTACCAACAGAGGTTGTACGGCTATCCGTACTCGCTGGATAGGGGCCGCCATGATTCATTGAATGACAGACCTCAACGCCTGTCGGCATTTGGTTGAATATCAAACGACCGACGTTATACGAGACCGATTCGATTAATTGAGCTTGCTCAGCTAACTCATTATCTAGCCCATGAATTGAGGCCGTTAATTGACCTTCCATCTGTTCCGCTATTAACTCCATTTGTGCTTGGTTTTCACAGGCTACAATGACAGCGAAGGGGCCAAATACCTCTTGTTGAAGCGTCTTTGAAGCTAAGTAATCTTCAGCGGTGACTTTAACCGCGGCTGGACGTGTAAAGTGGTTTGCTGGTGAGGACTTACCCTGTGATATTAGCTGTACACGCTTATTCTTAAGCAGTGCTTCGACTTGTGATTGATAGGTCGCAGCAATGCCTGCGGTTAACATGCTTGCGGCAGACTCCAGTGAGATTTTCTCTGCGACTGTCGCGAGATAGCGATTGAGCGCCTCTCCTTGTATTGCCACCACTACGCCTGGGCTAGTACAGAACTGACCATGTCCCATTAACATCGATTGAACTTGCGTCGTCGCTAGGCTTTCTGCTTGTTGTGTTAGCAACTCAGCAAGTAAAAACTGTGGATTAATTGAGCCTAGTTCACCATAAAATGGAATCGGTTCTGCTCTTGCTGCGCAAAGATCCGCTAAAATTCGACCGACTTTAAGTGAGCCGGTAAAGCCGACGGCTTTAATCGCACTATGGCTAACTAATAACGTCGATGATTCTGGCTCTGTTGATTGTATAAGGTTAAATACACCTGCAGGCATTTGACAACGTTCGGTAGCTCGTGCAATTGCGTGGCTAACGAGTTCGCTGGTTGCAGCGTGAGCAGGGTGTCCTTTTACGACGACACTACAGCCAGCAGCAAGTGCTGCAGCGGTATCACCACCGGCAGTAGAAAACGCTAACGGGAAGTTTGATGCACCGAAAACCGCAACAGGACCAATAGGTAAGGTGCCGAGTCTGGTGTCGGGTTTTGGCAGAGGTTGTCTGTCTGGGTTGGCAAGATCAACCAATACATTGTTAATCGGTGTTCTTAATGTACTCGCAAACAATTTGAGTTGTCCGCAAGTTCTGCCAGTTTCACCTTGTAGGCGGGCCATGGGTAAGCCCGTTTCTATATGAGCTGTTTGAGTTATCGCAGCAATATCAGATTGGATCTCTTCAGCAATAGCGTCTAAAAAGTCAGCTCTATTGTCGTTAGTGGTACGCTTATATAAAGTGAAAGCTTGTTTTGCGGCGTTAACAGCAGCGTCGACAATTTGTGATGTCGCATTAGCGAATTGCCACTCAGTGGCTTCATTGATTACAGGGTTCATACTGCTAAATTGCAATGCTTCGTCAGTCCATGCACCATTGATGAGGTGTTGACCACTAATTGCTACCTTTACTAAATCCGTCATATTTGCTCCTGAGCTTACATGCTAATTAATTTAATTGTTGATCACACGACCTGAAAACCGAATGCGTACGGATCACTATCGTCGATAGTGATGGTATTGTTGCCCGTCATTCTGGCCCAGCCTTTAATGCTTGGCATAATGCCTCGGTAATCACCTACTTGTGCTGCAGATTCTATTCGTCCAACAAATTGACTACCGATAATGCTCTCGTGGGTATACTCATCACCCACGTGTAGTTGTCCTTTAGCATAGAGCTGTGCAAGTCTCGCACTGGTACCGGTACCACAGGGTGAACGGTCAATGGCTTTATCACCATAAAAGACTGCGTTTGCACCATCGGAACCAGAAGAGATCGTATCGCCAGTCCAAAGCACATGTGTTACGCCATTTACGGTTGGATCATGGGGGTGAATACAGGTTAATTGTTCATCAGCAATGGCCCTAACAATGGGACTCCAGCGCAGAATGTCTGCAGCGCTCCAGTGACGTAATCCGGGGAAGTTTTCTTGCGGGTCGACAATAACGTAGTAGTTACCGCCATACGACACATCAACCTTTAATGGACCTAGACCTGGAATGTCTAAAACTTGGTCTTGATGTGCAAGATAGGCTGGAACGTTGTATATCTTTACCCAATCGACTTTTTCGTCAGTTTTTTGGTAATCAATTTTTATTTGGCCTGCAGGGACATCGATGATGAGTTTTCCGGGGGTTTTCGCCGTTAATAATCCAGATTCAATGGCTGACGTAATCGTGCCAATGGTGCCGTGTCCACACATGGGCAAGCAGCCACTGGTTTCAATAAACAATATTGACGCGTCAGCATCATCAGAGCATGGCGGGTAGAGAAAGGCACCTGACATCATGTCGTGGCCTCGGGGCTCAAACATAAGTCCTTTACGGATCCAATCGTACTCGCGAAGAAAATGCTGTCTTTTCTCGCTCATGTTATTACCAATAAGATGAGGGTGACCACTGGTCACCAGTCTCACTGGATTGCCGCAAGTGTGTGCATCAATGCAAAAAAAAGTGCCTTTCAGCATGTATATAGCTCCATTATTATTGTTAGTGTGCTGAGCCCTTGTTAAATGAAGGCTCAGCGCTTGGAGTTATGACTTTGGTTTAGTCGATGTTGTACTTGTTTAGATCAATGCGAGTTTCAAGTGCTTGTGCAATAACTTGCTCAACGTAAGCGCGTTCTTCACCTATTAATGGTAGGCGTGGCATACGCACATTTTCACTACCGCGGCCTAAGATTTGCTCTGCAAACTTAATGCACTGAACCAGTGTTGGAATGGTATCAAGTCTTAGTAACGGCATGAACCAACGGTAGATCTCACGCGCTTCTTCAATACGTCCAGCTCGTGCAAGCTTATAGAGTGCGACTGATTCGCGTGGAAATACGTTTGTTAGACCTGAAATCCAACCCGTTGCGCCAAGAAGTAAGCTTTCTAGTGCGATATCATCAACACCGCATAGAATACTGAAACGCTCACCAAAACGGCTTTGCAATTCAGTTAAACGACGTGTGTCAGTGGTCGACTCTTTGATTGCAACAATGTTGTCTTCTTCTGCAAGAATGGCGGTCATCTCAAGATTAATGTCTATGCCATAACTCACAGGGTTGTTGTAGATCATGATGGGTAAATTTGTTGAACGTGCAACGGTTTGGTAATGAGCAACAACTTCGCGGTCTGTACCACGATAAACCATTGCAGGGAGTAACATTAGACCATCGACGCCAAGTTTCTCTACATCTTGAGCATAAAGAGATGCTTGCTCAGCGGTGTTCTCAGTACATCCTGATAATACTAAAATACGGCCTTTAACGGTTTCGACAGTATGTTTGATGAACTCACGTTTTTCTTCTGGGCTTAGAGATGCATTCTCTCCGATTGTGCCTAAAGCAATAATCCCGTCAATTCCATCTCTAATAAGATCTTCGAGCATACGAGCATTTGACTCATAATTGATCGAACCATCTTCACTAAATTGAGTCGAGATAGCGGGGAAAACACCTTGCCAATTTACATTCATATTAAGCCTCTATTACTGCATTTTTACATTTGAAATTATGGTTCGTTATGGGATATTGTATACGTGAATAGACAAAATAATAGACCCTACAACGCGATTAGGAGTAACTAAACTACATTCGCATTGTTGTATACAATATGCAAAACTGTCAAGAGAAAACATCAAAATGAAAAAAATTGATATCAGTCCAGAGCTGGCAAGCACTTATTCAGAATTCAAAACAATAGATGCACATACAGAGGGAGAACCTCTTCGCATTATTATCTCTGGATACCCAGCAATAAAAGGTGAAACTATTTTAGATAAGCGCAAATATGTCACCCAAAACTGGGACGTTTACCGAAAACTGCTCATGCATGAGCCTCGTGGACATGCAGATATGTACGGCGCACTCATTACCGAACCAGTGACATTGAATGCTGATTTTGGGGTGTTGTTTTTACATAATGAAGGCTACAGTTCAATGTGTGGTCATGGCATTCTTGCGTTAGTAAAGGTGATGTGCACCACTGGGGCGATTGAGCTAAATGATGCCGAGAGAGTGATAAAGATTGATTCGCCAGCGGGGTTAATTACCGCTAAAGCTTATCGAGATGGGCAAGGTAAAATTCACGCGAGCTTTAAAAATGTCGACTCATGGGCTGAGTCGTTGGATTGTACTGTAAATGTCGAAGGTTTTGGTGAGGTGCGCTATGACATCGGTTTTGGCGGCGCATATTACGCCTATGTCGATGCTGATGCCTACGGTATCAGTTGTAGCAAAGACAATGTTGCGCAGTTAATCGATATGGGGCGACGCATAAAGCTTGCGATAATGGCATGCCATTATCTAGTGCATCCTGTTGAGGATGATTTAGGTTTTCTGTATGGCATCATTTTCACATCGAAGCTGGTGACTCATCAAGAAGCTCATTCTCGTCATGTGTGTATTTTTGCGGATGGGGAAGTGGACCGTTCGCCAACAGGGACGGGGGTCGCTGGGCGCATTGCGCTACTGCACGCAAAAGGTGAAGTTGAGCTAAAATGTCCATTAATGATCGAAAGTATCGTTGATGGCAGAATGATTGTCAGCGCGACGGCTACATCGATATTTTATGATAAAAAAGCGGTGATCCCTGAAGTGTCTGGTCGCTCTTATATTACCGGAAAACATCAGTTTTTTGTCGACCCTGATGACGTATTCCAAGAAGGCTTTATGTTGCGTTAATGATTGTATTGATAGTTGTATTCGTCGTCGCGTTAAGCGTTGCAGTGAGAATGGAGTAGAGAACAGTAAATGAATAACCACAATCAGAATCATCCCGGTACACTCACCATTGTTGGGGCAGGCATTGTAGGCTTAGCCGCAGCTATAGAACTGCAGCGTGTAGGCTTTAATGTTACGATCATTGACAAAGAAGGCGTGGGCGAAGGAGCCTCTAAAGGCAATGCAGGCCACTTTGCTGCTGAACAGGTATTGCCTTTAGCCGATCCAGCCATGCTAGCAAAATTGCCTGGCATGTTAATCGACCCATTAGGGCCATTTCGCATTCAACCAAAGTACTTTTTTAAAGCTTTACCTTGGTTTATGCGTTTTTTACACAACATGTTGCCGTCGCGAAGAGCTAGAAATGGCAGAGCGATTCAGGCACTTAATCAAGATGCGATAGCGGCAATGAAATCGCTCACCGCATTTTGTGGTTGTGAAGAATTACTGACCTTAAACGGTAGCTTATTGGTGTTTGAAGATACCCCCATCAGCGATGTGCAAAAAGAATTTAGAGTACATTCTGAAGCTGGCATACATGTGAAGTTACTTAACGGCGATGAGGTGAGGGTACTAGAACCCTCATTAAGCAATACGATCACCCATGGTCTGTATTTTACTCACGTAGGGCACACAGCAGATCCCTACCGTTTATGCCAAGCGTTGGCGGCTAAGTTTACAGAATTAGGCGGAAAGTTGGTCACTGAGGAGTTAGTTCATATCAACACTGCGAACACTAATTCGAGCATAACACTGGATATGAGTTCTGGCCGCAGCGAACAAACTGATAGATTGGTTATTGCCGCTGGAGCATGGTCAAAACCCTTTGCCAAGCAGTTAGGTTATTCGGTTCCACTGGAAACTGAGCGGGGTTATCATTTAATGATGCCGCAACAAAGCAGCCTTTCTCGGCCTGTGACTTCCTATAATCGCAAATTCATTATCACGCCAATGATAGAAGGGACGCGACTCGCTGGTACTGTTGAGTTCGGTGGTTTGAAAGCTCCACTTGTGAATGCTCGCGCCGATTGTCTGTTCCCTCATGGTAAGGCGTTATTACCTGAGCTATTTGCGGATGCAGTCGTCACTGATGGCGAGCGTTGGATGGGCTTTAGGCCTTCGATGCCAGATAGTCTGCCAGTATTGGGCCGCAGTCAAAAACAAGCTAATGTGTTTTTCTCATTCGGTCATCAGCACCTTGGCTTAACGTGGTCGGCAATTAGCGCAAAGCTCCTCGCGCAAGAAGTATTAGGCGAGCAAGCTGATATCGATCTTAATCCTTATCGTATCGATCGATTTAGTTAGTCGTGAATGTTGATTTAGGGTTAAAGGTATCGATCTTCTAAGGTAGATAAATGGATAGTTTGGTCATTTTGTAAGTAGGTAGTTAGGCCGATAGATTATAAAAAGGAGCGAATAGTCGCTCCTTTTTTGATTTAGTTCACAGCAATGAAGTACCGTTGGTTCCTTTGCTTATTCCCCGCCCTTTGTTTATCAACATTGTTTCAGACAATGCACCAAACAAAACGCCGACGGTGTAACATATCAAGTCACTCGTTTGAAACCCAACCCCAAGTACTAACGCAGCTAACTTGTAGCTTCTAATCTCGTCAATCCAAGCGGCATGATATAACTGAGAAAACTCTATTGAGAACGAAAATACTAAAGCACATATTATAACTAACTTAATATTAGCGTTGGGTATGATGAGCCCCATTAGCCAGAAAACCATTAGTCCCCACAGTGCATCACCTGCGTATAAAGAGATAAAATCGGGTAGCGGTATGAATGCAGACCTAGAGAATAACCCTGTAACGATAGTGACAGCAGCCAGAGAACAATAAAGTGGTACGTTACGTTTGATACGTTAATTCCTGTTCTAACGAGCTAGCAATGTAGCAATGGGTTGACGTCATGGCAGACAAGCTGCTGACGCTCTGTTGATAAAAAATGAGCCAGTAAACCTTATTATTTACACATAATACGCTCAATATCGTCAATCGTTCTTGGTACATTAGCGGATAAGTTTTCAGAGCCGTTGTCTGTCACCATAATATCGTCCTCGATACGGATCCCCATGCCGCGATAGCCTTCGGGGACATCGAGTGCATCTTCAGGAATGTATATACCGGGCTCTATGGTGAATACCATGCCTGCTTCTAGCGTGCGCCAGTTGCCTTTATCATCGTGATAAGGGCCTACATCGTGTACATCCATGCCGAGCCAGTGACCGGTTTTATGTACCGTGAAGCGTTTATAGCTTTCTGTTGTCATAATGTGTTCAATCGAGCCTGATAATAATCCAAGTTCTTTAAGGCCCTTTGCCATCACTTGCATGCAAGTATCATAAAGGCTAATCCATATCGAGCCAGGCTGTACTATTGCTATAGCTTGATCCAGTGCATTTAACACCAATTGGTAAATGGCTTTCTGCTCAGAGGTAAATTTGCCATTGACCGGGTAGCTACGAGTTATGTCGGAGGCATAGTGCTCATATTCACCGCCGGCATCGATAAGTAGCATCTGGCCATCCTGCAGCTCATTGCAATTCTCTTCATAATGCAGGCAACAGGCATTATTACCGCCAGCCACAATATTAGGGTAGGCAACGTCGTTACAGCCATATTTGGCAATGGTGAAATCAAATAGTGAGGATAATTCTCGTTCGTTGATGCCGGGGTGGCATGCCTGCATTACCGCTTTATGTCCCGAGGTGGATGCTGCTACGGCATTGCGGATCTTAATGATTTCAGCTTGGCTTTTTACCACACGCTTTGCGTGTAACATTTTAGCCAATGGTGTGATAGAGATGAAATTCTTTGGAGTATCAAATGGCGCGGTCAACCTTTGATTGTTTGTCCAACGGACAAGTGATGATGAGAATCGCCCGAGTTCATCACTTATATAGAGTGTAGTGATGCTTTGCAGAAGTGGTAATAAGGTTTGCTCAAACTGTGCGATTGAATAGGCTTTGTCTGCACCATAATGCTCAACTGCGCCCTCAACACCTGCTCGAGTACCAAAACTGACTTCTTGCGCTGGATCTTTAGGGCGACAAAATAGCAGATATTCGCTTACTTCGTGTTTGACCAATATAGCGATCGCGTCTGGTTCTTTGAACCCGGTCAAATAGAGAAAGTCATTATCCTGTCTAAAGTGATATTTGATATTTTTACTGCGAACTTTCTGCTGATAGCCTGCAAGGATCACTAAACTGTTATTGGGTAGCTGCTCAAGCAGCTCGGTGCGCCTTTGGCGACATGTATTGAGCATATTCATATTTTCTATAGTTGGTAATGTATATTTTATCCATTACACGGTATTAAGCGATTGATAGCAAGTTCACGGTGCAATTTCGTTTAATGAATGAAATAATAACCGTCATTGGAAAATAGAGAGGCAGCATAGTGAAGCGAGCAGTATTTTTAGATAGAGATGGTGTAATCAACATAGATCATGGCTACGTACATCAAGTCGATGATTTTGAATATGTAGAAGGCGTGTTTGAAGCATGCGTCGCGCTAAAAGAAGCAGGGTTTATTCTTGCGGTCGTGACGAATCAGTCTGGTATTGCACGTGGTTTATATACTGAAGATCAGTTTCATACGTTAACAGAGTGGATGGATTGGAACTTTGTTGATAAAGGTGTTGAGCTCGATGGTATCTATTATTGCCCTCATCATGCAGATAAGGGCATTGGTGAGTATAAAGTTGACTGCGATTGCCGCAAACCAAAACCGGGGATGCTAAACACAGCAGCTCAGTTTCTGAAAATTGATTTAAGTCAATCGGTGATGGTGGGTGACAAAAGAGATGATATGTTAGCGGCTAAAGCTGCCGGAGTTCCTACACGTATATTAGTGCGTACAGGTAAATCAGTCACTGATGAAGCAATTGCCGCCGCGACAGTGGTGCTGGATTCAATTGCTGATGTACCCGCTTATCTTGCGGCTAACTAAATAAAGAACTCGACCTCGTATTGATATCTGTAAAATGTACCGCCTCATCGTTGGAGTGACTTACAATAGAGTTACTCCTTGACGTCCTCTATAACATTATCTTAATAACGTATTTCCGTTAGACTGAATACAAAAGACCTTATGTAGATATATGAGTGTCTGTTGGACTTGCTCTTTCCTTATAGTCGTCGATGACAATGCAGTTAGCTCGCCCAATACAAGACTTTTAGGTGCAATCCCTATAATAGATAAGTACTGAGTCAGTATTAGTTGACGCCAAAAAGTCGATTTTAGCCCCTTTTTTGTACGTATCGTTTGGTAACTATGCGGTTGACGTGATTATTTCATTTTTATGAAGAAAGACCCTTGTGCTCTCTCAGAAACCCCCTATAATTCGCACCCACTGACACGGTACAGCAGGCCAATCGCTCTTAGCAAACGCTAGGTAGCACGGGACTTGCAGCAGTGTTAGAGAGTTTAACTTCTTCGGAGATTAGACTCAGGTGACAAGCGCTTTAAGGGCTTCGGGTTTGATAGCTTTTCACATTAGTGATTAAGAAATCAGCACTTGAAT
>NZ_PJBL01000034.1:0-23686 GCF_002836135.1 Shewanella sp. GutCb
ACAAGCTGATACAGAGAGAGAAAACTATTGGGGAAGAGTGGGAAAACTCCGGGATCAGACGGGATCAATTAGGAATAAGTGGGATGATATCTTAAAAGGAGTTTCAAATAGTGAAAATAGGTTTTCAGCCTGAATTAGTTAAAACAGGTCTGGTTGACGTCGTGCCATTTCTGCCCTCTGAATAGATTTCACTACTCGGTATATATGAGTTACCGATACATCAAATTCTTTCGATAATTGCACATGGTTATCACCACTAAATTTTGCATAGATCTTATGGTGTGAAAGAGTAACATCCAATCCATCACCTCTGGGAAAGTAAAATTGCTCACCTCCATATGTTTGGCGAAGTTGATCCACGGTATTTTGGGCCATTTCCCCAGCTTGTTCTTTTTCGATACCGAACTCAGTTAGCATCGTTTCAATATGAATAATCATCTCGACGAGAAGAGCGGCTGAACGTTCACTTTGACTCATAATTCTATAACTCCTTTCTCTGGCTCTACATATTAAGCAGAGCCAGAGCATTTCATTAATCACCAGCTTGCTTAGGCGTTACTCTGTCATGTGACAAAATCAGGCTTAACGCGTTATGAATGCCACTCAGGCTTTCTTGATTCCTAGAAGTTTTTAAGTAATCATCAAGTTCGACAAAAGCTTGATGATCATTGGTTGAAAGTCTCCCTTCCTGGCTTAGCAAAGCCACCGTTGGATATTGATGATCGATTGCCTCATTTAGCATTCGGATATGCCATTTCTTCAGTTGTTCGATCAGTGCGTTTAACATATTGGGCTGTAGCCATTCCAGTTTTGCGATAGCGTTGCCATTATTGAGGCGCTTTGCCTGGCCCGTGCTCCACTTGTTTAAGGCACTATCTGAACCATCTCTTAAAAATCCCTGCTTATTCATTGTAATCCAGATATAACGCAGCTTATCGAGCTGAGTTGGCGCTGCCTTCTGAGTGGAATTAGTCGTCTTGCGTGCTTGAAACTTGAAGCCTTTCGATTTGAGAAACTCCAACACTTTAAAGAGGTCTGGAATGCCCATATCCAAGCACGATCGCTTGCCTGTCAGTGCCATTAAGTTCGCACGGTAAGATTGCTCATCAATTCTCAACTGGCTTTTACCAATATGGATCATTTTGATATACCAGGATTTAGGCTTAAATTGTTTTTTCATCTATTCCTCCTAAAGCGCTGCTATATCGAGTGATACCGCTTGCCACGCATCATCTGTGGTGCGGCGTTTGTAGAAGCGAATATAAGATTTGCTGTCGGTTATTTGAATCGAATCAGCGATGGCTTTCATAGCACGATCCCAGCGCTCATCTTCCATATCTAATTTTCGTAAGCCTAAAATTCTAGTGGTTGAAACTTGGCCTTCTTTATCTACCTGAAAGGCATGCTCAACCAAGGTTCTAATACGATCATTCGCACCGTCAGACCAAGCATGAATACACTCATCAACTAACTGCTTGGCCACTTGTAAACGCTCATCAAATTGCAGCAATTCACTCACTGCTATTTGAATTTTAAAAGTGCTATCAAAATTCATTAGCGTGATGTTGCCCTTTTTACCACCAAGCTTAATTTGATACTCCTCGGCCGATAGCGCCACAAAGGCACTAAGCTCATCGATGATTGAACGTTTAAAATCACGCATCTGAGTTTGTTGCTTAGCAGCCAAGCCTGATAGCTTGTCGACTAATTCATCACGGATAAGATCAATTGCCTTTATATTGCTCATGGCAACCAGATTGCCCTTAGGATCACGCTTAAAACCATCCGGAACCGTCATTACTTCATTCATGTTTTACTCCATCTATTGCTAGTTAAAAAAAGGGTTGGTTCCACTGCACATCAGTGCCGTTAACTTCAGCTGAAAACCGCTCTAGTCTGTGACCACATTGGCTCGACACCGCAACGGGTACCGCTGGCAACTGTGCTAGTCGCTTGTTGCTCTCAACTTCAATGCAAGGTTTACGACCGGTTAAGGTCACGCTTTTTATGGTTACGCCGTTCTTATCCAAAGTTGCAGCACATTGCAGCGCCTTGGTTAAGTTGTTCATGAGGTGACAATTAGCCTTATTCATTTCAGCTCCTGTATTACATCAGCGCTTATAGTGCGTTCGCCCAAGCTGGCTGCTAAGTTCATTGCGCACACTAACCAATTGTTTACTATCAGCGGATAGCTCATATCTTGATGTTCACTTGCCTTCGCAGCCATGCCGTAACTCACCTTGGCTTGCAGGCGTTGTTGCAGCGCTTCAATGGCTTCAGGCTCGATCACATTCAGGTAGTTCACGTTGCAACGTTGAAACTTGTGAGAAATGTACTCCGTAAGCGAACGCCCCAAAGGTGGGACTTTCATGACGTTGCAACGGCGAGAAAACTCACGCACTTCGTAATTAGAAGGAGCAAGCTTTTGTGCAAGCTCAGGCTGGCCAATTAAAACAATACTGATTAAGCGATTAAAGCCATCACTCAGCTCCCAAATACGTTTTAGGTACTTCACAACGTCATTGGTCAGATCGTGGGCCTCCTCAATAATCAACACATGACGATTGCCTGCTTTTACGCTACGTTTCAGAGCGCTCTCCACCTTTCGAGCCCGGCGTTCAAGGCTTCCAGGTAAGGAGGTGAGCATCAACTCTTCGGCTAAGGCATCAAAAATCATCTCAGCGGTTAAGCGTTTTTTGTTGATCACCATAGGTTCAATCACTTGCACCTCTGGGTGATGACGTCTGACGTACTCCATATAGCCTTTACGCGTCTCTGTTTTACCTGAGCCACATTCTCCTATCATCGCCATGATGCTGCCGCCAAGAGTGGCTTGCACCATAGCTTCGCGTAACATCATTTGTTGCTCACTCATAAAGAGATCAGACTCAGACCTGATCTCATTTTCAAATGGATGACGCGTTAATTTAAAGTGGCGCAAAGTAGTCTGATTAAGCATTTCAGGCTCCGGTTGTTCAAAGGTGATGCGCGGCTTAACCGCGACATCTGGCGCTGTGGTTAAGGGCTTCTTCGGACCGGCATTAACTATCGATCCGCGTTCCTTCCACATGTTATTGAGCTGTTGAGTCGTTACAAACTGAGCTATCCAAGTGTTTAGAGAGGTTTCAATCGCTAACCGTTCGACCGTCTTAGGCCAAATACCATGGCGCAAAATCTGGCTCATGGCGGTGGGTGAAATATTGATCCCATTTTCTTTTAGCGCATTTATCGCCTGCATTTGGCTCAGATCATTTGTTTGAAGCAGCTCAATCACGCCATACACAGGCTGTGATATATCCACTTTGTTTTTCCCCCCATTAGGCTGATGTTTAAAAATAGTGTCTAGCTCCTCCTGTTTAATGTTGCTGCCGAGTAAATGGCCCAACGCTTTTCTAACTGCGGCGGCTGGGGCGCGGCGTGGACATTGGTTTTTCTCGGCAAGGTTGCGTAAACAACCTTTACCAATTGAATGGCCCTCGTTATTCAGTTGGCGTAGCAATTCCATACGGGTCATGTCGTTACGTTTTAGTACCTGATCTATCGTTAAATTTTTTGTCATGGTCATATCCTTATTTATTGCACCTGATATCGTGCTCATTTCACTAGTTTCAGCGGCGATGCTGGCTGCAGTAAACTCGCCACAATCTGGGGAATGTCTTCATCGAATACATTTTGGTATTGCTCAAGCTCCAGGCTTTCTTCAATGCTTAATGCACGGCCCAGCTGAGCTAATACCAATCGCTTCAATGCAATACGATTAAGGGGTTTGCGCTGTGCGGGTTGATACTGCTCAGTCAGCTCAATATTGCTGCCTTCACGGCGCATAAAGGCGGGTTGCTTAATCTCTTTCAGGTGGCTATGGGCGTTTAACTTGCCCTCGAACGGAGTCGTTTGTTTGGCTTTAGCCTTCTTTATCTGCTCCAAGTCCATATCAGGAAATGCCGTTCTATCTGAGGCTTTATTACGCTTCTCGACTTCTGTATCCGGCATTGCTTGAATCGACTCTCCCCAAATTGGCGCATCAAGCGCAAAGCCTGCATCATCGAATTCTCTGGGCTCCAGTACATGGTGGTACTCTTCATTAAGGCAGTCCTTAATAGTCACCATTATTTGGCAATTGCCGTAATACAGTGGCGCTACAGCCACTTTCTCGCCAACAACCACATGTGCTAGCCCTTTAAGTGAGTACTGAAAGCTTCGAGGAGCGGCGGGATGCTTAAAGCTTACCTCTAAGCTGCCTTGCACTGTTTTGGGTTTGGGCGCTGCTTTTAATAAGTAGCGACACATTTCAATTGGTGGCAGTTCACGCAATTTTTCAGGTGTTTTTAAAATTCGCTGCCATAAATCAAATCTAGCGATTGGCTGCGGCATACCACGGCGTGAAAGACGACTATCCTGGCGAGGAAGAAGATTGGCATTCCAAGCGTTGTACCAAGCCTCGGCGGCATTGTTGAGTTCTTCAACACTATTTACAGGCTCAAACTTCAACCGGCTCTCAAAGTGACACTCAACAATGTTATTACTGCTTTCAACTTGGCCCTTAGCGCGTGGGTTCTTGGCCATGTGAGCAATGTGTTCAACCTGTAGTGAATTCAGCGCATTTTTAATAGCGCCACTGGTATTCGCAGAGCCTTTGTCCCAAACCATAATGTCGGGCACTCCCCGAAACGGACGAGATCCCAGGCTCTGCCAGCAGTAAAGTAAAAAGTCCCACAGGTTGGCACTGGTTTCACCTTTGCTCTGGTAGTAACGCACTATGATGCTGCCGCTGTAGTGATCAGTCAGCACATAACGCCAGCATTTTAAGTTGTTTACCTTCTCCAAGTTTTCTGGCTTGTTGGCATACATGTCTGACTCATCGACAAACTTCTGCACTTTCTGCTCACCATTTGGGGCGTAATACAGTAAGCAATAAGAGGGATCGACCTGATGCACATGGTTAGGGTGCAATGAGCGAAGCTGCTGATGTGGGCTGGCTCTTTTTTGATCTTTAGCGGTGCTTTTACGTTGACGGCGTAGTTCATTAAGCCGAGAGTTAGATAGATTAATTTCACGTCCACTACCTGCTAGCATTGAGGCAGCCACAGAGGTCGGCATAGTATGCTTACCATTAGCGCGTTGGCTTAAACGTGTTACCGCTTCAAGCTCTTCTAATGTCTTTTCATCAATGCTGGTAGAGCCTGCATCGCAGCGCTTTTTACGGCCGCTACTCCAGCCGACTTTTTTAAGGTTGCTATAAATAGTCCTGGTTGAGATGCCGTACATCTTTTCAAAAGCGGAACGCAATACCCCCTGTTGGCCAGAAGGTGCTGCATCCAACTGTTTGGCCAGCTGGCGGTAGCTATCCTGCATATTGATATCTGAAGGGGTATGAGTCGCCATGATTAACCTCGTGCTTCTATTTCAACTTCTAACGCTAGAATTTCGGCTTCGCTATACATTGGGTGACCTTGGCTAACGTAGAACTCAAAACGTTGGCGAGTTTCAATAGACAGCGTGTTTACAGCCAAAAACAGTTGATCAACACAGTGAATTTGCACCGCTGCCATATGTTCCATTGCGCGTTCGCTATACTGCTTATCCACTTCTGTCGCCATAATGGTTTCAGATACGTCGTCCATCTGTTCAGCCAACTCAATCGCCTTGGAAGCAAGTCGGGTACACAGCTGGTTTATCTCATGCACTTGCTTGGCCCACTGCTCAGGTTCTGGAGCTGTATTTTGTTGCACTTTGGCCTGCATTAACTCTTCGGTAGTAATATTCAGGCGGTTGTTGGCGTCTTGCAGTAGGTTGTTGCGCACAGTGGCCAGTTTCTGACTTTCACCGAGTTGTTCTTTAAGTTGAGACTTTTCTTTAGCATGTTTGTCAGTGAGATCTTCAATCAGTTCTTTTACAGCTTCTTTGTCACCGGTATCTATGGCTTCACCGTCGATAACGAGTGATTGATCCTCCTCGGGTAATTTGCGCAGTTTTCTAAGTTCTCTATCACCTAATCCTAATTTCTTGGAAAACTCGAAGAACTCTTCACCAAACTCTCGGAGATTAAGTAAGTTTTTGTCTAAATTTTGTCGAGACATATGAAGTTTAAATTCACAAAATTCATCCCAGCTGCTCACAGTGAGCAGTTCACCTTGAGAGTTGTAATAAGTTAGGCCTTGATATGACTTACTCTCTTTGATGTTCTGAAGTATTTTTAAACTGCTCACCGTGAGCAGTTTGTTAACAAATCCAAAAGCTTCAATTCGACCAAGCTCTTTTAATACCTGCTCTTTATTTGCTAAAACATTTCTAGTTTCAACAACTGCTTTTTCCTGCTCTGCAGATAGATCTGTGACTTTTGTGTCTTGTTTTGTCATGGGAATTCCTTAGCGCTAAATGGCCAGTAAACTGTAATTTTGTTGGTCTTGCTGTAGCTGCAGTTGTGCTTGGTTTAAGTTCAGTGAAACCGAGTTAGCAATCTGCACAAGCTTGGGGGCTAAGCGCCAGCGGCTGGTATCACTGGGTAAACGCTCAGCAAAGCTGGCCTGTTTCAAATTGGCTAGAGCTCGAGTGATATTAGCCGGTGAGGTTTGGGCTAACTTGGCAAGCTCACTAGGGCTAATCCCTTGAGCTTCACGGCCCGCCATAACAGATATCACCTTTAAAGTTCGCTGCACTTGCTCCGAGATATATTGGCTATCGTTGTTGATTGCTGTACTCATAGGAAGATCCCCTATAGCTCTAACTGCGGTGATTGGTGTTGCTCAATATTCTTGTGTTGAAATGCTAAATCTTGAATAAGAGTTCTTACGGTGACGATGGCTTGTTCTGCATCACCTTCACCAGCCTGTAGACTTAGCAACTCGGCAATAAACTGCTGCATAAAAATATTCAGCTCTAATATATCGGTATGTTCCGCTTTGCGACCAGTAGGCATTTTTATTAGCAGGTAACCTTGAGAATGCGCTAGATATTCGGTCACAAAGGGGCGGCCAGTGCGGCTATTGCCAGCAGTTAAACTTTCATAATTGATCAACTGATTGACAGGCATCTTGCCGCTGCCTAGCCACTTATAAAGGGTGTCTACCGAAGTCGCCATTCGATCGGCAATCCGCTCTACTGAAAGATTTTGCTTTTCAAGGCTGTGTTCTTTACACAGACGTAGCGCGTGATTGAGAGAATTTGGTACTTCGCGTTTCCAATTTCTGCTAGTCATTAGATTCCCCTCTTGTGAGTGTGCTTCCAAACAAAGTGTTGTTCTGCATCTGTACAGATAAGCCATAAGCCGCCAACATTTAGGTACTCACGGAAATCAATCAAGTAGGGAGATTGTTGCTCATGACTACTCACACGAATATGGATTATCAAGCGTTGAATCAATGGTTGGGTCAGGTCATGACTAAAGACAACTTGGCTGAAATCAACATGTTTAGCAGAACGATGCTGCAAAGTGATATCGGCGCCGTTCGTGCTCTTTTTGAACAATTGGCGTTGTTGCGGCCTGCACAAAGGCAGCAAATAGTGCAATGGGGAGTCTGGGTGCAAGACGTCACCCTGTTGCAGCTGCTGAGCTGGAGCTTGATCTGCACTAAGCGCACAGCTGCCATCGATAGTTATTTTGTTAGCCATAGTGTGAGTCATATAAACGTTTCCCTGAAAAATATTCGTCCACTGGATGATGTGAGCCAAAGTGCTCACTGGCGGAGGCTGTTGTTCGCCCCTTATCTGGTTACGACGCCAAGCGTTGGCGCAGATCATCGATCACAAGCTGGCGATGTTCTTGATCTTTCTTACGCTGATTGATCACAGTGAAATGCTCGGGGAATACCCGCTCAACGGGCTGTTCAATTGCCTTGGCAACAATATTGGCAACTTTCATGGATTTGTTGTGGCGATTGATAATTGCACTAATATGAGCAATTTTAACCCCCGTGGCATCGGCAATCATTGAGTAAGTGAGACCACGTTCTTGCAAAGCTGCTTTAATTTCA
This sequence comes from Shewanella sp. GutCb, assembly GCF_002836135.1. Taxonomy (NCBI): domain Bacteria; kingdom Pseudomonadati; phylum Pseudomonadota; class Gammaproteobacteria; order Alteromonadales; family Shewanellaceae; genus Shewanella; species Shewanella sp. GutCb. Next base: position 7,971 of record NZ_PJBL01000034.1, read on the forward strand.
TTAGCTTTCATGATTTAATCCTTTGGTAGGTTAAGTGTGTTTACGGGCGGTAATTCGTAAACGAGTTAATAAGATGGGCTAAGTATAAGTTCAATATATTGAACCTGTCAATGATTTGGTGGAATAAGTTGAACTTTTTAAAAAATGAGCGGAACCATTTAGGTCTTCCTCAAAAGGACGTTTTCGAAAAAATAGGGGTAAATAAAGGAACCTTTATTCGATGGGAAGCTGGTCATGCTATACCTTCAGATAAGCTTTCCCTATTGGCTGGACTGGGTTTTGACGTGCTGTTTGTGATCACTGGGAAGCGAAGTTTTACTGCTGACTTTGATTTTCATCTGCAAGAGAAAGCAATCGACTTGGTTGCAAAATATATTCATCGTTCTGGGAGACAATTAGCTCACCCAGAGATGTTTTACCCTGTGGCAATGGAAATTTATCAAATTTTTAAACAGGCTGAAGATGAAAACAAAGAGGTTGATCCTGTTGAGCTAGGAGCAAAGGTTATTTCGCTTTTCGCAGCATAAAAATAGTAAGACACAAGGTAGTAGCTGTATGGACGATAAAGATGTAAACAGTTATGTGGATGAGTTGATGGCCAAAGGAGTGGACGGCAAACTCAATGGAATGCTAGGTGACTCTGATGGGGATATTCAGGAAGAAGCCCTTGCTACAAGAGACAGCATGTTATCTGCTAATGCAGAGCAATCAGCGACCAATAACGTCGTTGTCGTAAGTGCGGACAGTAATCACGTTGAGCAAAAACCTAGTATTATTGTCAATAACAATGTGAGCTATGCTCCTCCTCACCAGCCACAGTCACCTTATCTAACTCATCCAGCATCCCACAACCCACATTTAGGCTCCGAACCTACGCCATCAATCACACCAGAGCAAAGAGAAACCGATGAGTGTCTTACTGGCCCTCAATGCGCTGAGCTACATGAATGCCTTGAACAAATAATAACGCTCGCTAAGCCACTGAATACCGATATTACCAAACCTAAACTGTGGTCTGGTGTCAGTGATTTTTGTGATGTACCAAAGAATATTGTTCCGCCTCGATATAAGTCCATTAGTCAGAACAACTTCCACAAAGCCATTTACTTCTTCAACAGGAAAAAGTGTGAGCTACTGGCTCAGCAACTTGAAGTCAGCCGTGCAGCTGAACGTCAAATGCAAACCGAATTAAGATCCTATATTAATGCCCTCGATAGCGTCGAGCTGGACGCTGTTAATATAGCCAGTGCAGAGTTGGAGCAAAGAGATAAGCAACTCAATAAACTAAATATTCAGCTTCAACAGGTGCACGAACAAAAGCAACAGCTTAATGAGGCTAAAAGTAAAGTAGAAAAGCAGCGAGACAAGTTGATTGCGGAAGCAAAGCAGAGCGATAGAGCGGTAAATATATTGATAGCGATGCTTGGTATTGTGGTGCTTATTGTTGGGTTGGGTTGGGTTGGTATGGCTGGCTTTAGCTGATGAGTAAGGTTGAAGCAAAAAGTAAGGCTATTTATTATAAATTATCAATGCCCTAGGTGGTGGTAATTACTCTTAGGGTTAGGTGTATGCGTCTTCCCCTTATAAATCTATGAGCTTAAGGATATTTTAACCAGATGAAAACATCACCAGAAACTAAGAATAAAAGCCTGTATTACCGGCGAGCTAATTTTGGAATATTAACAGCACAGAATACTTTGCAAAAAATGTTAATCAACTGTTTGGATGCAACTGAGACTGTTGGTTCTAGAACCTTTGCTGGTGGCCAAGGTACTGAAATAAGATGTTCTAACGAAAAGGATGATTCCAAGGGGTTATATCTCCAGATCACAACATACACACCAGGCCAGGCAACATCAACGATTGAAAAGGACAGAAAGAGGAAGCTGTCAATTGTTGATGAAGAGGATGCCCCTATAGGTAAAGACTTTGTAGATGGAGAAGGCTTTGTTTTTGTTAATGGCAATAATATAATTATATGTATGTCTAATGCTCGTGAATCTCTAATTTCCAAGTACTTTAAAGCTCTATTAGAATCTCAGAACTATGTACAAGAAGCTACGAATCTGGAGTTAGAGATCGTTGCTAATATTGATAGACTAAAAATGATAAAAAAAGAAGGAGTGAAAGAGTTTACGTTAGGTTGTTCATTGTATGATGCCAGCCTGCAGCGCTTGCGTAATAAAGACAGTCATATTAGTAGTGTATTAGGGAAAATAGTTGATCAGTTTGAATCCGTTTTTAGTAATGATGACACTCTGAAAGACATTGACGACAAAGAAAATTTAGATATCAAGGTATCCATTTCTTTTGATGGTATGGCGGCAAGAACAAAAGAAAACAAAAAAATAGAAGGTTATGGAGAGTCTGGAAAAGCTCGCTTATTAGCCTCAGCCGAGTCTTTGTTAAATGATGAAGATGCGCCTGAATTTACTATCGTAACAGGGAACGGCAATGTGATAACGCCGGAATTAATCAGAGTAAGTGATACAAAAAAAATAAATACTCTTGGCAAGTCATTGATGAAAGGTGATGCGTGGAGCAAGCTATACTTGTATTATAGTGAATTGAAGGCCGATGGAATCTTGGAGCAGTAATGAAAAAAGTCGATAAGGAAAAGGTTCTTTTAGCTGTAGCTATCGTTCTTTGGAGCCTTATTGGTAGTTACTACATTCAGCCTTTAGTACATAACAATCAACATGCTATTAATGTAATTGTTACAGTATTTACCGTACTTGCGGGGTTTCTGATTGCAATTATCACGCTAATTGGAGATCCGAAGTCACTTCCATCTGGTAGTTGGCAAAAAGCTGAATTAGCTTATAAAAGAACTCATAATAGGTTAGTTAGGCACAAGCTTTTGTTTCAGCTTTATTTATTGACATTAGCGCTCATATTTATCTCTTTTGTTTTGAAAGACCAGTTAGCTCGATATCAATATATTATTGAATATATTTATATTTTTATGACTCTTACTGCCTTCATACTGTCTCTAAAATTACCTTCGTCATTGCTAGATATTCAGCAAGAACGTATCGAACATGAGATAGATGAACGTCGAGAAAAAGAAGGCATTAAGAAACTCTAGCCTCAATTGTATTAACCTGAGTTAGTAAATCAGTTTTACTAACCGAGGTTAATTAACCTTCTCCACTCATACTGCCATTCTGGCAGTATGAAAAAATTCAACGCATCGACACTCAATAAACACTTTGGCCAAATCTACCCAGTTGCTTTCAACTGGATAATAACTGCCGAAGGTGGTCACTCTAATCATGCTGCCGACCGTGGCGGTGAAACCCTATATGGCCTTAGTCGCCGTGCGTATCCCTATCTTGATTTTAATACCCTTACCTTAGATAAAGTTCAGCGAATATATCACCGTGATTATTGGCGAGTGTGTCGCTGTGATGAGTTGCCAAATGTATTAGCCATTGCAGTGTTTGATGCAGCGGTAAATCACGGGCCGCGCATGGCGGTTGAGATGCTGCAGCGTGCCATTAAGGCTAAGCCTGACGGTATTATTGGCCCCAATACTTTGGCTGCAATCGACTGCCATAATCACAATGACCTGCTCACGTTGTATCTGGCTAGACGTGGTCGCAAGTACGCCCGTATCGTAATCAATGATCCTAGCCAAACTGCATTTCTACTTGGCTGGATGCACCGTGTCACTAAACTCCAATTCGCTGTTTATCAAGCTGCTAGCCGTTACGGCTGGCAAGGATGGCAGTCGAGTTCTGCAAGGCGAACTGCCGCATGAATCGCCGTCAATTAGCCCGTTATCAAACGGGCCGACTCCAGCGATTAGCCTTTGAAGTTCGAGCTGATTCGAGTGAGCTAGGCCCTGCATCTTGCCCACTCTACAGTCATGATGCTACCTGGCAGAGTCAGTTTTGGCATGGTTGGAACAGCGTGAACAGGGTCGATATTCAGACTGAGCGGCTAAAGCTTAGAGCCCTGCATTCCCAAACAACACCGAGTATCGCTAGGCAATCCCTCAACGAAATCCACCAAATGCTAAGGAGCCACTCATGAGCTGGTTTGACGATTTTGACTTAGGTAAAACCATATCTGCCATCGCGCCACTAGCGGGCAAGATCATCGGTGGCCCGTTTGCCGCCCTTGGCATATCAGCTATTCAACTCGCACTCGGGAGTGATGAGAGCCAGCCTGAAGAGTTAGCTAAGCAGATAAAGAACGCCACTCCGGAGCAGCTCATAGCCCTGCGTAATATCGATGCAGGGCTTAAGGTGCAGATGAAAGAGCTGAACATTAAAGAGCAAGATCTGCAGTACCAAGATAGAGCCAATGCTCGTGAGCTATTCAAGCAAAACAGTTGGCCGCAAATTCTACTGTCGGCATTGTTCGTTTTAGGTTACTTCATTATCACCGGCTTGCTGGCCTATTACGCCGTTAACTGGCAAGTAGACGTAGAGGTCAACCCGTTACTGTTCGGCATGCTAGGCACTGTTATTGGGGTATTAACCGCAGCCATTCCGCAGATCCTTAACTTCTGGTTTGGCTCATCGAAGGGAAGTCAGGACAAAAACCAGATGATGAGCCATCAACAAGGCAGGTTAAATAAAGGAGTCGGTCAATGAGCGACCAGTTTGACCGTGCTAGTGAGATAGAACAGCGCTATCGCGATGATGCGCTTGCTAAGCAGCAAAGTGCTAGTCATCCAAGCTTAAAACCATATGAGCAAGAAGGCGTTCGTTACTGCCTGGATTGTCATGACGCAATATGTACTAAAAGGTTAATAGCCAATTCCAAGGCAGTACGCTGCGTACCATGTCAGCAGTTACGCGAATAAAGGAGTCAGATGTGCTTGAGTTTATCAAAAACTATTGGGTTCAGATCTACGCCACTATCTCGCTTGTTTTGCTGTGTGCTAACTGGGTATTGGCTAAAACCTACGCTAAGCAAGACAACATTCAGCGCTTAGAAAAACGCGTCGACAAGTTAGAGACCGATGTAGAACAGCTACCTGGTAAGGATGAGTTTCATCGTTTAGATAAAAACTTAGTCGAAGTTAATGCGCAATTAAAGGCAGTATCGCCTCAGCTTAAGTCACTGCAGCGCATGACCGAGATGCTGACCGAAAACGAGCTTAGAGAGAAAAACTAATGGCATTACTTGATATTAAAAATGAACACCAGCGCCGCTCAATTTTAACGGCGCTCAGTGCCATGGTGGGGTTTGGTGCTAACCACTCGATGGTGCGTGATACCTGTGCCAGCTTTGGCGTTGAAATGAGTAGTGACACGATTAAAACACAGCTCTATTGGCTTGAAGAGCAAGGTTTAGTGTCGGTTAAGCCTAAGGGGAATTATTTGATCGCCGAACTCAAGTCCCGTGGCCAAGACGTGGTTGACGGCCTCACTTTTGTGCCGGGCATTAAGCGCCCCAGGGCGGGAGAATAGTTATGGCCAGAGCAAAGCTAAATAAAGGCGAACGTGATGGCATACGTTTAATTGCTGATTTGTTTGTTATTGAAGATTTGAAAAAAAATGTATTAGCTAAGAGCGTCGCTCTGGCCCCTCATTTACCTGAGTTAGAAACAACACTCCTTAATGCCGTACCTAAGGTCTATGAAGCTCAATCAGAGCTACAAAAGCAGATAAAGGAAGTCCGAAAGTATTGGCTTTCAGAGTTTGAACGCTTTGATGTTGAGGACAAAGCCAATGACTGACTCTCCAACTCGTGGTCGCCGTTCTAAAGTAGACCTTCTTCCTGATGCAATCCGCAAGACCTTAGACACTGGCTTGCGTGACGGCTCAATCACCCAAATAGAGTTGCTTAATGAAGTAAATGCACTGATTGAGGCGGCAGGTCTCCCCGAAGAGCAGCAACTGTCTCGCACTGGCTTAAATCGTTATGCCAGTAAAATGGAAAATGTGGGTAAAAGTCTGCGTGAAATGCGTGAAATCACTCAGGTATGGACAGCAGAACTAGGCGACAAACCCACCGGTGAAGTCACTAAACTCATTCTTGAAATGGCACGTTCTCAACTGTTTAAAGCTCTGCTCAATGAAGAGGGTGATACTGCCGATGTAGGCATGATTAAAGATGCCATGCTCGCGGTTCAACGTCTCGAATCAGCCGCCATGGCCAGCCATCAACGCGAGAAAGAGATCCGTAAAGTGTTTGCCGAAGAAGCCGCGAACGCTGCTGAAAAGGTCGCGACGCAAGCAGGACTCACAGTTGATGCTGTGAATTCGATTAAGCGTGAAATATTGGGGATCGCTTAGTGAGTACGGCACAGACAAGTACTCACCCGAAATTGTCGAACGTCGCTCAGGCTATCCAAGCCGAGATGGCACAGTTTGACTCTAGTGAAGTTTTACTGGCTTATCAAAAGCGTTGGATAGCCGACGGATCACAACTGAAAATTGCAGAGAAATCCCGTCGTACGGGTTTGACCTGGGCGGAAGCGGCCGATGGCGTATTGACGGCAGCCGCGGCACGTAATGCTGGCGGTACTAACCATTTTTATGTGGGCTCCAACAAAGAGATGGCGCGAGAATTCATTGATGCTGCAGCAATGTGGGCCAAAGCGTTTAACAAGGCTGCAGGTGAAATTCAGGAAGAGATCTTTCGTGATGAGGATGAAGACAAAGATATTCTCACCTTCGCTATTTATTTCGACTCTGGCTTTAAGATCCAAGCGTTGTCATCCAATCCCTCTAACCTGCGTGGAATGCAGGGTAACGTTACCATTGACGAAGCAGCGTTTCATGACCGCTTAGGCGAAGTACTTAAAGCTGCATTAGCCCTGACGATGTGGGGCGCTAAGGTGCGTCTCATCAGTACCCATAACGGCACCGACAACCAATTTAATGAGCTAATTAATGATAGTCGGGCAGGTAAAAAAGATTACAGCGTGCATCGCATCACCTTAGACGATGCCTGTGCTGAGGGCTTGTATCAGCGTATTTGCCAAGTTCGCAAGATTGAGTGGAGCCAGCAGGCTGAGAATGATTGGAAAGCGGGTCTACTCAAGGCTACCGCTTGCGAAGAGGATGCGCTTGAGGAGTATGGTTGTATCCCTAAACGGGGCGGTGGTACCTACATTAAACGGGTACTCATTGAAGAGGCGATGGTTAAAGACAAGTCCATCCACATTCTTACCTTTAACGCCCCAGAAGACTTCGAGACTTGGTCAGAGGCTCACCGCAATATTCAGGTCAAAGAGTGGTGTGAACAGATTAAGCCGCACCTGGAAAAACTTAACCCGTTGTGGAACCACGCCTTTGGTGAGGATTTCGCCCGCCGTGGTGATTTGTCGATATTTCTGCCCTTAGAAATAGCACCCGATTTAAGTAAACGCACCCCGTTCGTGGTGGAGCTGTCAAAGCTGACCTATGACGCACAGCGAGAAATTATGTTCTTCATCGGCGACAACTTGCCCCGCCTGCAGGGCATGTCTTTCGATGCCACGGGTAACGGTGGTTACTTAGCCGAGGCCGCAATGTTCCGCTATGGCACCGAGATGGTCGAACAGGTGATGTTAAGTGAAGCCTGGTATCGCGAATGGATGCCCAAGTTAAAGGCCGAGTTTGAAGACTTAAATCTCAGTATTCCCCGTCATCAGGACATTGTTGATGACATGGCCAAAATCAAGGTGACTAACGGTACACCCAAGATTGATAAAGGCTCTGACAAAAGCGCCACCACAGGCCAGCAGCGCCACGGTGATTTTGCAGTGGCATTAGCAATGGCTATTCGTGCTAGCTGGATGGAGGGCGGCGTTATCGAGTTTACTGCAATTCCTGGCAAAGGCAGCACTGATGAAGAAGATGACGACTTTGATGACTATCACACATTTGATCGAGGAACCTATTAATCATGGCTACGAACTCAGATAAGACACTTGAAAGCGACACTCAGACAGATGCTCATATAGACAAGAATGGCACCCGATTCAATGTGAAGCAGCTTAAGAAGTCGCAGACTGACAATGCCAAGCTGGGACACCTTCATTGCCATTATGCTCAGCACCCGAGCCGTGGCTTAACACCGCCTAAACTAGCCCGAATATTAACGAAAGCAGAGCAAGGCGATCTTATCGCCCAGTGTGAACTGGCGGAAGATATGGAGGAGAAAGACGGCCATATATTCTCTGAGCTGCAAAAGCGTCGCCGTGCTTTGTTAGGTGTGGAGTGGCAATTAGTGCCGCCACGTAATGCCAGCGCTACTGAAATTCAAGACTGTGAGATGCTAACTGAGCAGCTTGAAGATATGCAGATATTAGACGATCTTATTTTTGATATGAGTGACGCTATCTTAAAAGGCTTTTCAAATTGCGAAATCGTTTGGCAGCGACAGGGCAAGCTTTGGCTACCTGAAGCGTTTAACTTTAAAGATCCAAGCTGGTTTATGACCACTCCCGTTGAAGCAAATGGTAAAGCAGCCATTGACCGTAATGAACTGCGTCTGCGTGACAATACGCTTGAGGGCGCTGCGTTGCAGTCATTTGGTTGGATAAGCCATGTGCATAAAACCAAATCGGGTTATCTGGGCCGCAATGGTTTGGGGCGTGTTCTGGCCTGGCCATTTTTGTTTAAAAACTACGGTGTCAGAGATTTAGCCGAGTTTTTGGAGATCTATGGTTTACCGTTGCGATTAGGTAAATATCCCACTGGCGCAGATAAAACAGAGAAAGCGACCCTGCTACGTGCAGTGATGAGTATTGGCCATAATGCCGGAGGGATCATTCCCAAAGGCATGGAGATTGATTTTAAAGAGGCGGCCAAGGGTAATAAAGATCCGTTTGAGTACATGATAGCTCTAATGGAAAAAACCATTTCCAAGGCCATTCTTGGCGGTACCTTAACTAGTCAAGCCGATGGTAAAAGCTCGACCAATGCGCTGGGTAATGTGCATAACGAAGTGCGGCAAGAGCTGCGAGATTCAGATCTTAAACAGATAGGCAACACCTTAACCCGTGACTTAGTGATGTCAATGTACATGCTTAACGGCAAAAGCTATCGCAGTCCTAACCGTAGTCCGCGATTAGTGTTTAACGTGATAGAAGCCGAAGATCTTAAGGGCTATGCAGAGTCTCTGCCTAAGCTAGTTGATATCGGCTTTGCCATTCCTCAAGCCTGGGCCCAAGAAAAATTGCAGATCCCCGTGGCGCAAAAAAATGAGTTGATGCTTACTAAACAGGCCAAAGCTGAGCTAAAGCCAAGAAACAAAGCTCCAAATCTAGAAGAGCCACAGACCAAGCTCAAGCAAATGGCCATTAAACGTCTTGCCGTCCTGAAGGCTAAGCAAGAAGCCGATGATGTTGATCTGATGTCTACAACTTTGCAAGCCGACATGTCCCCCATACTGGCAGGCTTCACCGACGAGGTTCGCCAGTTAGTCGAAAATGCCGATTCATTAGAAGCGTTGCAAGTCAGCTTAAACACGTTAGATCTCAGTATCGATGAAGCCAGCGAAGTGCTGCAACTGGCATTAGTTGCTGCAGATTTAGCGGGCCAATACGATGTGATAGATGATGTGATAGATGATGTGAGTGAGGGCAACTAATGCCCTTAAGTACCCGTTACGGCTCTTTGCCCTTCAATGAGCAGATCAGGTTCTTTCGCAATAAACTCAATGTACCGACTGAGGGATGGACTGATCTCTGGCAGCATAGCCATAACTCGGGCTTTAGTGTTGCTGGCGCGATGAAAGATGATCTGCTTAATGACTTTAGGCAGGCGGTGGATGCCGCCATAGCTGATGGGAAATCACTGACCTGGTTTAAAAAAGAGTTTAATAATATTGTCGCCAAACATGGCTGGCAGCATACGGGCAAGGCAAATTGGCGTGCCAAAGTGATCTTCGATACTAATATGCGTCAGAGCTATAACGCCGGTCGTTATGAACAGCTCCAACAGTTCGACTATTGGCGCTATGCCCACGGCGACAGCCGTTATCCTCGCGAGTTGCATCTTAAGTGGCACGGCACCTTACTGCCTAAGTCAGACGCTTGGTGGCAAACCCATTTCGTTTCTAATGGCTGGGGCTGTAAGTGTCGTATCTATGGCGTGAGCCAGTCAGAGCTTGAACGTAAAGGCTTAACGACTACAGCCGCGCCGAATGATGGCATGCGTGACTGGACAGATAAAACCAGCGGTGAAGTGCATAAAGTCCCTAATGGAATCGACCCAGGCTTTGATTACATCCCTAGGCGAGAAGCTAACCTGGTTAAACAGCGACGACTCGCCAGCCAAAAGGCATCCGTCTATCAAGCGCCTGAACGTCTGGTGCCGACTGCCTTTAGTACGGTCAAAGGTGTCAATGTTGATGGGCTAAACCTTGTACTCACTCAGTTGATGCAAACAGCAGCTGCGCCGCAACTCCAGCAGCTGGTTAACTTTGTCCAGTCGACCAAGCGTAAAACGGTGTTCATTAAGTCGAGTGAAATGATGGGGGGTAAACGAAGCACCGCCATAAGTGCTGAAGTGGGCCATTATCTCGGACTCAACCAACTTGTAGCCAAGAGAAGGTTTACCTCTAAGAGAAAGCCCGAAGGCTTTACCAGCAGCAGTTATGACCACGTAGTGGTGAAAGTGGCGGCGACTCACAGTCTCAAGAGAGTGAATGCGACTAACGTGCTGGAAGGTATACGTAATATTATAAAACAAGGCGATAGCTTATCAGGACCATACACCATGGGGAATAAGTCGCTTTGGTGGGCATTTGCTGAGGCTGGCGGCAATATGCATGATGATACGAGTCGATTTATGACTTGGATACATGAGATGAGCCATCAAGTTCATTATAAACTAGGTATGCCTAGCCCACCGACTCAGAAGTACTTAACCCATTATGGTAACCCGGTAAACAGTGAACGAGAATGGTTTGCCGAGCACTTCAGTGCCTATGTACTCGCACGCACGGAACTACAGCAAGTATGGCCTGATGTAGTACACTGGTTTGATGAACAGCTACTTGAGTTCGGGAGATTATGATGGAGCTGAAGTATCTAGAACAGATAGATGCGCTCCTGGCTCAGAAGCCTTGGCCGGATGATATTGAAGCGCAATGCGATGCCATTGCGGATAAAGCTTCTGAACCTGAGCGCAGCTTTATTGTTATGCGCCTCGAATCTGCTTTTAATCCAGATGAACAGGCTCATCGCTAATGGCTGGCACGCAAATAAAGGTCGAAGCCCAGGGCCGAACAGCGATCAGCAAGGCCCTTAACAACCTGTTAAAGCAAAGCGGTAACCTAACACCTGCGCTGGCTGATATCGGTGAATATTTGCTTGAGTCTACCCAGCAACGTTTTATCGATCAGCAAGCACCAAATGGATCCCCCTGGGCAGAACTAAGTAGCACCACTGTTGAGCGAAAAATTACCGAAGGTGAGCGCACCGATCGCATTCTCACCGAATCAGGCACTTTAGCGTCTAGCATTCATTATCAACTGGGCCACAATCAACTCGAACTGGGTAGCAATGAAGAGTATGCCGCCATGCAGCAGTTTGGTGGTGTCACCAGCCCATTTAGCATGATGCCTAATCAAGACATTCCCGCCAGACCCTTTTTAGGAATAGCCCCGTTCGAGCGAGCAGAGATCATCGACATACTGCAGCATCATCTGGCGAAAGCACTCTAAGCTCTCAAACGCATTTTAAGCGATGATATGAGTTAAGTGACACAATGTGATGTGCTTGTTCTTAAAATGCCCTTACGGCGTTTATAAAAGATTTATAAAGAAGGTTGCAGTATTGGAAGAGAAAGATTATTAAGTTCAAGAAGAATTGTAATAAATGCATTTAAATGAACTGTTATGTTTTTTTCGAGGTGTTATGTCAGATCGCATAGATATAAAGAAGAAATATAGTCATCAGCTAAAACTGAGGCGCAAATACGCCTATCCAGGTTTATTGTTATTTGTCTTATCGTTAGTTTCACTGGTGTTTATTTCAGAGCTTCGTGTTAAACCTTGGTTCTTTATCATTTTAGGTATTGGCTTGTTTGGTTTTTTGGTGGGGCTCTTTGGCTTAAATTATTGGAGTCGTTGCCCTGCATGCAATAAAGTCCCACGCCAAGGTGATGGTTCCATTCCATCTGCTGCAATGGATAAGTGTCCAAATTGTGGGGCTACCTTAAGTGACACTTAAAACATAACAAGGCAAATCAATCAGACGCATTACGGCTTGTCATTGTTTTTGCTAAAACCAAAAGCCAGCAAAAACACCGCCAAACCTAAGCGCTGTTGTTTGCGGCGATAATAGGAGTAACTGTAATGGGGAAAAAGAAAAAAAAGAAATTGAGAAAAGCGAAGTACGACCCCATCACTACATTAAGCCCAATCTGCTTTCATGGAAATTTAGAGGCGTTGGCCCAAGACTTATACGAAAAAGCTTGTAAAGGCTCTCAGCCTGTTTGGGAAAAGTTTGAAACTTCGGAACCTCGATTTCCCCATAATAGCGATCTTAGCAAAGAATTCTATAAGCTGAGTCATCAGGGGATGAGGGCTGCGCAGGACACAATGCTACAACATATCCTTGCTAACCCAACTCTCGATTATCAGCATAAACTTTTGTTCCGTGGTATTGCAGATACAATGGCTTGGTCAATGATAGATGACCAACTTTGTTATGCGAGGCGACTTTATAAAGAGCAATGTCAACCAAGTTTGTATTGCTCAAGTTTAGATACAGTGATTGTAGCAGCAGACTCAATAATGGATGAGGATGAGGATAAGTTTGCGCTTATTTCTGACTTAACTTCTTTCGTGCAAGTTGGTGACCTTTTAACTTTCAGCCCTAATGAAGGTTTAGGTATGGCTGAGGTTAAATCTGGTAAGGTCAACCATCGGATACATGACTTTATTCAAACGTACTCTAAGACTCAGTGTGAGCGACTAGCTGAACGTTTCTTTAAGCATGAAGATAATAACACTATTAAACAGATGGGAAGGATGATGAGGCAAAATGACCGAATGCTTCATTTTTCAGAAGTAATGAAATCAGGGCTATCAATTGACCCAGATACTAATGAAAAAATTCACATACCCGATGAATTTATTGAAATCGAAACGTGGAACGAGGTTCTAATAGATGTTCTTGAACAAAGCGACACTAAATCTTTCGCCCTAGATATTATTGATAGTTGCCTATTTGTCGCTAGTTACTCAGGAACATCTTACCATGCAGGTCATCTACTATTTAATACATGGTTTGATGAGTTTGGGGGGACTGAGGCTTGCCCTAGATCGAAGCTGAGTGATTCTTTACTTGATCCATTAGCCTTACCAATTTTTCAGCTGAACATATCTGAAAAGCATAAGTTTGATATTTTATTTGGTAGAAAAACGGTATGTGTCGGTATCGTTATAGAAAAATTATTGGAGGAATGCAAAAAACAAGGCTGGTCTGTGCGAGAGGCTACAAATAAAGAGAAGGGAAAGTTAATTCAAAATAAACATCTACCATATATGCATAAAGGCAAACCGATATTTATTGGTAACGGTCTAAGTGAAATGGTGTTAATGGAGGGGATTTTCTTACGCAGCCTTTATCATGGTCAAAAACCCATCTCAATATTAAAACATTACCTTGCTAACTTGAATAATATCCAACGTGAACAATGAGGCTATGGCGATAACAATCTCATTATTCTAAATGGAAAAATGCAGTATGCCCTGAACTCTTAGGGCTTATCCCTTCATTTAATATTTTACTAACCTAGGTTAATACAGCTATCCCCCCACAAAGATCATTGTGGGGTCATGAAATCAAATCTTCTTAGCTTTGACCGTAAAGAGCATCACACTAATCTAAGCGCTCTGCCAGTTGCCATAGCAGCACTGAGCAGAAATAACGCCACTACGTCAGTAGTGGCAGTGCTGACATATGAGCACGCCGAGATAGACTCAAGTGACAACAAGCGTGTGCAGCTGTTGCCCGATGGGCCGTTTGCGGCTAAAGATGGTCGCCCCTTCGAGGTGCCTGGCGGCAAATGGTTGATGGACGCATTGGCATTGACCAATATCCAAGCCAATGCTGCCGAGCGCAGCAATGATTTTCATTTTGACTACGAACACCAAACCCTCAACAGCGACATGAATGGTAAACCTGCACCTGCTGCAGGTTGGTTCAATGAGCTTGAGTATGTACCTGGTGAAGGCCTATTTGCGCTTAACGTCGACTGGACGGCTACTGCTAGCCAATTCATTGCCAATAAAGAGTATCGCTACACCTCCGCCGTTTTTAGTTATGACGCCCAATCGGGTCGCCCTTTGGCGTTGCTGCATGTAGCGCTCACCAATGACCCTGCACTCGATGGCATGAAGGCCATTGCAGCGCTTAAAGCCTGTGTTCACTTAAATTCTGCAAATCCAGTCACACCAATAACGACCTCTCAATCAACAGAAGGAAATCCCCCCATGAATAACGCATTAAAGCTGTTACTTGGTTTACTCGGCATCGATGAGCTTGGCGACTTAAGTACAGCCGCCGCGCTGAAAACGGCCACCGATACTGCCACCACGGCGATAGCGGCCCTAAAAACCAAGGCTGATAAGACAGGCACGTTGGAAACGGAACTTAACCAGGTAAAAGAGTCTGTTGTTGCGCTAAAAGCTAGCGGCGGCAGTGGTGAAGTGGACTTGAGCAAGTATGTGCCTAAAGCCACTTATGACGCCACAGTCACCGCAATGGCCGCACTCAAGGCCGGCAATGATAAAGATTCGGTTGAGCAACTACTTAAAGATAACGCTGACAAGGTGCTTGAGGCTGAAACCGACTACCTCACCAGCTTTGGTCAGCAACAAGGTGTAGCCGCCCTTAAAAACATGCTCGAAGCCCGCCCAGCGATTGCCGCGCTTAAAACCACCCAGACCCAAGGCAAACAAAAGCCTGGGGAAGAGGGCGAGCAACTGAGTACTGAACAGCTCGCGGTTTGTAAAAATATGGGGCTCACGACTGATGAGTTCAAAGCTTCGATGAATAAGGAGGATGCGTAATGGCGTTAACTAAAGACCGTCCAACCCCTACACGCGCCAATCGTGACCGCCATGATCCTATGGCAGCTGCGGTGCTGTTTTATGCTGGCGCAATTGTAATGCTCGATGCTGCGGGCAATGCCGTACCAGGACAAACAGCCACAGGATTAAAAAGCCGTGGTGTGGCGACTGAGCAGATAAGCAACCTTGGCGGCATCGCAGGGGCTGAGTCGGTATCAAGTGTTAACGGCTGTCACCGCTTTATCAATGACAGCTCAATTACCCGCGCCGATATTGGTAATGCCGCCTATGTGGTTGATGACGAGACCGTGGCGAAAACTGACGGCGGTAGCACTCGCAGCGCTCTGGGCAATATCGTTGATGTTGATGCTATCGGCGTGTGGGTTGATATCGCATAACTGTCCGTTTTATTTGTAAGCCATTAGCCCATTTATTCGTTAGGAGCGAAAACCATGATCATCAATAAAGCCAATTTATCATCGCTGTTTACGGCGATTAAAACGTCCTTTAACAAGGGATTAAAAAACACCACGCCGACCTGGAACAAAGTGGCGACTCTGGTGCCATCCACCACCAGTACCACTACGTATGCATGGCTGGGCCAGTTTCCGCGTATGCGTGAATGGTTAGGTGATCGCCAACTTAAAAGTTTGGCCTTGCATGACTACAGCGTCAAGAACAAGAAGTTTGAATCGAGTGTGGCCATTCCGCGTGACGACATAGATGACGATACCTATGGT
>NZ_PJBL01000035.1:0-15683 GCF_002836135.1 Shewanella sp. GutCb
TCTTCATTCCGATCAAATTTATCAATAAAAATGGTATCGAAATTAATATATATCAATGTCGATATAGTTATTATTATCAGAACAATAATTCCACACAAAAAAAGAATATTCGTTGTGAACTTATTAAACTCATCGTCATTATATCTGTATTTTGCTGTAAAACGCGTAGTAGCGTTACCTATTCCAAGATCAAGATAAGACAGTGCTAATATCAGTCCACCAAACATAGTATATAGACCGAAAACACCTAGGTTCAAAACTTCAATAATAAGAGGAGTAATTACTATCGCACTAAGGATATTAAATCCAATTGTGATATAAGAAACCATAGCTGAAAGCTTTATTGACTCATCATACTTTATCATTCATGTATTCTTAATATTTCATTAGTTTCTTTTCTGACAGACACTGCTACTTTAAAGTCATCTTTCATTTCACCTAAAGCAAGAAACATAACTATTTTTTCATTATCAGGAATGTTGGAAACTTTCTTAATCTTATTTTCAACAACGAATGGGAAACAGGCATTTAATGGACAAACACCAATACTTTCAGAGTGAAGAGCTAACATGAGGTTCATAGAAAATAAACCACCATCAATATACTGTTGACTTTGTTCGTAACTTGTAAAAGCCTTGGAGTCTGCGGTTACGATTATCAAATCATTTATTTGATCAGTAAAACCTGTTGTTCCATTTTGTAATGATAGGATTTTTTGTATTATTTTGTCATCATTATAATAATGCACTTTCCACCCTTGCCTGTTACAAACAGAAGGAGCCCTTTTCCCAAGTGTAACTGCAGATTTTATTTTATTAACATCAGTAATGGGACCAGAGAAAACCCTCACACTATGGCGTGTAGTTATTAAGCCACACTTAAGGCTATCTCTATCGAGTAAAAGTTTTTCTTTGTTAATAACTTTTGTGCCCCCATCAACATCATTCGTAGTGGCAATAAAAAACTCTTTTATTCTTTTTTTTAACTCACTATCAATAATATGATTATTTATATCATTAAATTCAACATACTCCTTTAACGTAGAGCTTATTGCGCTCATTAGTTTTGAATTACCATATTTACTCATATATAAAAATGAAGCATCAAGAAGCGCGATAATTTTATCTCTACCAAAACCCAAGCGCACATCAGGTAACGACAGCCCTTTCTCGATTATATGGTACTGCTTAATTAGATAATGCTCTAAATTCTCTTTTTCAGTAACATTTAATTTACTTGGATTAAATATATAACTTTTATACTTAAGATAATTGTAAATCAACCCAACGAACTCACCTAAGTTTGTCTGATAAAAAAATACAGCATAAGCTTTATTCTTTATTCTAGTTTTAAATTTCATTACTTGTTCCAATATATACCTGAAATGGTTTAATAAATTAGGGCTCTTTTATTTTACAGTGATGTTATGCGTTTCACTAATAAGAGACTTGTATTACATCATGCGCAGGAAAGGAGTCGAAGAGTTCCTCCGCTCATGCGACTAGACTGTAGCCTAATGCGTTCCTCGACAAACCACTTCGAGAATGACGAATCTGGACGATGTCATTCCAGCAGTGTTTTAGCTGGAATTTTAATAAGCTCAGGGTCAGGTCTTTCATTTTGCATTCCCAAGCTGCGTTTTATTGAATATTCTCACTTTACTATCTCAGCCTTCAAGACACCACTGAGACACTTTTTATTCATTTTGAGACAGCGACATTGCCGCTATCCTATATAGAGCCTAGGTTTTACTGTTTTCTTGAAAACAGTCCCAATAGGCTCTATTTTAACGAAAACTAAGACTTATCGCTCTCATAACTGTAGTTATAGTAACCATAGCCATATGATGCACTCGCTTTCTTCTCGACAGCATTAAGTATAAATCCTTTTACTTCTACTCCAGCCATTTCGAAGCGATTTCGTGCGACTTCAACCTCTTTAACTGTATTTTTGCCAAATCGACCCACCATCAGCGTTGTACCCGCTATAGCACCCACAATACTTGCATCAGTTACCGCGAGAACGGGCGGCGTATCGATGATAACTAAGTCGTATTCGCTTGATGCCCACTCAAAAAATTCAACTAAACGTGGGTGCATGAGTAACTCAGATGGGTTAGGTGGCACTTGACCACGAGTCATTACATCTAGGTTCTCAACTCCAGAAGCCTTAATTACGTCTTTAGTTTCCAATTTACCTGATAGCATTTCAGACAAGCCATTATCCCATTCCAGGTTAAAGTGGCGCTGTATATAACCTTTACGCATATCCCCATCAATAAGCAGTACTTTCTGACCCGTTTTAGCAATCACAGCCGCAAAATTAACCGATACAAACGATTTACCAATACCTGGAGCAGAGCCTGAGATCATCACCACATTGTTTTTCGCTTCCATCATGGCAAAATGCATACTGGTTCGCAGTCCACGTAGTGCTTCGATTGATAGATCTGCAGGGTTATGTTCGGCTAATAATGTTTCCTGTAATGTAAGCTTTTTCTTATGTTTATTTCGTTTTTGATTATCATCGATAGTCACCTGGGACTCAGACAATGGGATACTGGCATAAACCGCTAGCCCTATTGCTTCTATTTCGTCAGGGTTTTCAACTCCTTTATGCAGTGCTGCGCGAAGCAATACTGCAGCGATGGCCAACATGCCACCTAACAGTGTCGCTAATACCACTATTAGCGATTTTTTTGGTTTCACAGCTTGCGAGTATGATTGTGCAGTGTCTATGATGCGTACATTGCCAACTGTACCCGCTTTTAAAATGCTTAGCTCTTGCACCTTATTAAGCAGTTGAATATAAATCTGTTGATTTACTTCAACATCGCGTGTCATGCGCAGTACCTCACGTTGCGTTTTAGGTAACTGCTGCACTCGTTTATTGAGGCGTTCTTTTTCACCTAATAATACTTGGCGTTTATCGAGTAATGACTTGTACGCGGGATGATCTTTAGTAAAGCGCTGACTAATTTCACTTTCTTTGAAGGTTAACTCATTTAATTGTGCTTCTAGTTCTACCATGACCTTTAAGGTCGATTGTGCTTCTAAACCTAAATCGATTGAATCGTTGTCTTGGCGGAAACGATTTAGAGTATCTTCAAAACCTGTTAAGCCGGCTTTTATTTTTGGCAGATGACTTTGCAAAAACTCTAAGCTTTTTTCAGCTTCGGCTGAATCGCGGGCTACGTTTTGTAAAAAGTAGTTTTGGCTAACGTCATTAAGAATATCTTCAATGAGTGTTTTGTCTTCACCACTGAACGACAGTTGCAGTATGCCCGTTTGCTTACCACGTTCACTCACAGTGAGGTTCTGTTGTAACCATTGTATTGATTCTAGATGTGAACGTTTTACGACTGAAAATTCATCACCGCTACGACCCACTAAATCTTGCACAAATAAACGATACTCCCCTTGTATTGCCAGCTCACCCACTACGCCGGATAGTAACTTACGTCCATCTTGATTATATAACGTATAAGTGCCTTTACTTTTATCATCAAGGGTCAAAACAAAAGCCGTCGGTGCATAATTGGGGGGGTCAAAGCGACTGACCATAATACTATTTTGCTGACCACTGATACGGTCAAACCCTTTACCCACAAAAGGTAAGTATTTAGGCGCTGCAAGAGTGGTTAAATTTAATTTTTCAACCGTTTTGCTTAACACCATCCGTGATTTAATGATTTCTATTTCTGTAGTAGCAGAAGATTCACTTGAAAACATATCTCCCATATCACCCACAAGCGCCGACATGCCACTACTTTTTTGTTCTACTTGTATAAGAGCATCTGCTTTATAAATTGGCGTGGCTAATAACGCATAAGCAACGCCAATAACCGTAAATACACACGTTACTGCGACAATCAGCCAGCGAGCGTCGAGTAATATGCCAAATAGCTTACCTAAATCGATTTCATCCGTTGTACTGTTTTGCGTTGATTGTGGCGACTTGTTTTTTTGATAGGGGGGATTACTGCTCATAGCGTTAATAGAATCCAAATTATGACTTTAAAAGTGGAACACTTCGTTATTTTTATACAGTAAAGTGACCGAGTATCTTTCTGATTTATCGCAGGTTTAGCTTTTGATTTAACTCTTGCTTTAAAAGATCAATCTAGTGTATTTACACGTTTTACTCACTTGGCTATTTTTTTCGCCCAAGCTTTTGCGGAGTCATCGATTAACTGAAATGCATGATCGAACGCTTCTCTACTTTGACGGTATGGATCGGGTATATCTTGCTGGCCTGTCCATTGCCCAAACAGCATGGTTTTTCCTCGAGCTTCCGGTGCTATCTGGGTAATAGCTTCGATGTGGCCTTTTTCCATCGCTAGGATCAGATCGTACTCGCGACACAACTCACGAGTTAGTTGCTGCGCTTTATGCATATCCAATGAACAGCCATGCTCCGTAGCAACAAGGTTTGCGACTTTATCAGCCGCTTTACCACTTAAGCCACTTTTGGCTGTTGCAATGCCAGCAGAGTTAATGTTTTTGCCTGGCAAGTACTGCTTCAGCAGATACTCACCGGTTGGAGATCTGCAAATATTACCGACACAAACAATTAATATTTTTTCAAACATATACAAAGCCTATATTATATATTAATTTTGATTACCAATTTCTAATGCGAAGAGCGCCTTCAGTTAACTCATTGAAGCCGTTTATCGTCGGTACTAGTTGACCAACAACACGGTTCCAACGGGTAATAGGCGCTGCAGTCACATACACAATATCGTAAGCTTGTATGTCGAATGCGGTGCCTATTATCATTGCCGTTGGGTTTTCAATATTGAGTTGATATACATTCGCGACTACTTTGTTTTCGTTATCTTTACTTGCACGAATGACAAAAACCCCGGTAGCGTCTGAAGACAATTGATTTAACCCGCCAGCTGCCGTTAACGCCTCTGTTAAACTCATTCCGGCTCTATCTATTTTAACTATTTGAGGTTCGTTGACCTCACCCATAACAAACACTTTTTGAGCGTCATTACGCGGTACGTGAACAATATCGCCATCACGCAGTAATCTGTTCTGGGTTAAATCGCCCTTTTGCATTAAGCCATAAAGTGAAATTTGCTGTTCTTTTCCGTTACGTGTTAACACCACATTGCGCCAGTCAGCATCAGCAGCTAATCCGCCAGCTTGATTAATTGCATCGAGCAGCGTTAAAGGCACATTACTAATGGCCTGCTTACCCGGTTTACTCACTTCACCGGTTATATAGGCTTTTTGTGAACGAAAGTTAGCAACATTTACGTCAACCTGTGGAGTTTCAATATATTGTGACAAGCGAGTCGCCATCTCTTTACGTATATCTACTACCGTTTTACCGGCAACATCAACAAAACCAATATACGGATAAAATATTCGTCCATCGGCATGAACCCAGTTACCCGATTCGGTTGTACTGCGATATGAGCCTGCTGGTATGGTTAGTTCAGGATGGTCCCAGATGGTGACATTTAAGATATCAGCCGGACCGACGAAATATTCGTAGTTAGCCAGTTCTAAATCCAAGCTCGCATTGCTACGTCCTTTGATTTCTTGAGAACGCAGTTTTTGTACCAATGTTGGCGTTAAAGCGTAAACCGCTACATTGGGTTCTAATTCGTTCAAATCTTGCTTATTGACGATTTCAGTATCAATGCTTAAATGTTGCCCTGGTACCACACAACCGGCGAGGAAAAGAGTACAAAACGTAAGTGCTGCAATTTTCATATTTAGTCTGTTCATTTTTGTTTTTTATTTCATTAATATTGATGAATTATCGCGCGGTAACATGTTGTACCGATTACGTGGATACACCGTAAGCTAAGCATAAATTTGGTTGACCACTTTTATAAAGTGGTAATTTAACCGTACCGTTGAACAGTACATTAAAATGGTAAGAGATTTAATGCGCTGTATCAGTAGGGAAAGCATATAGAAGGAATTATTAAAGAGGATCTGCATATAGAATGCCTACAGTGGGCGCACTCAAATGGCTAAACTAGCAACAAAGTACTCAAATCCATGCGTTTTAGACACGCTACCGCCCACGGATTATGGCTTCCAAATTGCCGTATCATCTATCCCTAAGCAGTTTTCCTTACTGCCTGTACATATTACTGGGCAGTGATTATACATACTTAACGAGGGGAAAATGACAAAAAAATTGCGTTTTTTCTAAAATGAGCTATGACACCTTAAAAGAAAGGGTAAATGTTGGTAAACACGCCAGCAATCATCGACATCAGCTAACACTGTGAAGTCGCAAATTTAATATATCAGCCCCTGATTCTATTAGGGTTAATACAAATTTTAACTTGTTACTTTCAAAGGGGCTTATTGCTAGGTCATTTTTTGACAGATTGTGATTAGTATAAAAAGGGTGAGAACTAACAAAGGCAGTTGTGGTTCAATTTTTATAGCTATGCAATTCAGGCTAATAGCGAGGGGATGATGAGGGGGATTTAGTTAAGTTAAACGATAGAACCTCATAACATTTTCGGCCCATGTTAAGTATTACTGTTTCACGGCCTTATACAGTCTCATTATGCGAGTAAACCATTAAATGGGTCATTATTATAAAACGATGTATTTAGATGTTAACGCATCTCAGTATGATGCCGTAAAAGGGCACATACCGAGCGCTAACATTTTGCACCAGTATACTAAGAGCGGTTACCTTTACTGTTGTCTTCTTGTACTTAATGTAATCGAATCGTATTTACAGAAAATCGAGGTGAAAAATCAAAGCTACCTAAGCTACTAAACGATTGCGCACTTTAGACCTAAGCATTCGATGAAATACTTCATGTTAAGCTCGACCACAACAAACACACTCACAACATCATGTAACTTAGATCTGCTATCTTGTCGTAACAGCCTCTAATCTGTCTTAGCTAATCTGAGCCAAACAAGTCCCGTGTATAAACTTTAGCGGCTACGTCAGCTAAATCGTCAACCATTCTATTAGATACAATGACATCTGAAATCTGTTTAAACTCATTGAAGTCGTTAATCACTTTAGAATTGAAAAATGTAGCTTCGGCGAGAACAGGCTCATAGACAACGACTTCTATGCCTTTAGCTTTAATGCGCTTCATTATTCCTTGAATAGCAGAAGCTCTGAAATTATCTGAGCCTGACTTCATAATTAAACGGTAAATACCGACTACTTTAGGCTGCTTATTAATGATTGAATCCGCTATGAAATCTTTTCGAGTGGAATTGGCATCAACAATTGCACTAATTAAGCTGTTTGGAACATCGGCGTAATTCGCTCGAAGCTGCTTAGTGTCTTTGGGTAAACAGTAACCACCGTAGCCAAACGATGGATTGTTATAATGCGAACCTATACGAGGGTCAAGACCCACCCCTTCGATAATTTGACGTGCGTCTAAACCATGGGATTCTGCATAACTGTCTAGCTCATTAAAGTACGCGACTCGCATTGCCAGGTAAGTGTTAGAGAAAAGTTTAACTGCTTCAGCTTCTGTAGAATCAGTATAAAGAATGTCTATATTTTGTTTAATCGCAGCGTCTGCCAGTAAGTTGGCAAACACTCGAGCTCGTTCTGTACGCTCACCAATAATGATTCGTGATGGATGCAAGTTATCGTATAGGGCACGACCTTCACGTAAAAACTCCGGCGAGAAGATAATGTTATTAGTCTCGTACTTTTGCTTTACTGTTTCGGTATAACCTACTGGCACAGTAGACTTGATAATCATTATCGCATTAGGATTAATACCCAATACGTCTTGAATCACAGCTTCAACTGAAGATGTATTGAAATAATTATTGACCGGATCGTAATCTGTTGGCGTTGCAATCACTACGTAGTCCGCATCTCGATAAGCTGATTTCTTATCAAGTGTCGCTGTTAAATCAAGCTTATTATTTTGCAAGTAATGCTCGATCTCGGCATCAGCAATAGGTGATTTCCCCAGATTAATCATTTCTATCTTTTCAGCGACTATATCAACAGCAACTACCGTATTCTTTTGTGCTAACAATACTGCGTTCGACAGGCCTACGTAGCCTGTTCCTGCTATAGCAATTTTCATAAAAAACCTTTCAAAACTATTCGTTCAAGAGAAAAATAAAAGAATTTGAGTGCTCACACGTGTGTACAAGGAGTACAGATGATTAACACGTCTACGTGATAACTATTAACGACCTACCGAGTTGATTTTATAAACCAGTGTGATCGTTAAAACAAAAAATCCTCTTCATGAGGATTTTTTATGTAATACCATCACCTTTAAACAGAGCGTCTTACCCACGTTAATATTTGCCATACATGTGCAAGCGCCCAATTATAAGCGACAAAAATAACGATAAAACCAATAAACATGACAAATTCAGGTATAGCTAGTTTTTCACCTGCAATGCCGATAATTGCTAAAAATGCAGATAATAAAGTCACTCTCACTAAAGTTTGTTTACGTGTATAACCAGCTCGTTCAAAAATGTGGTGCAGATGGTCTCTATCAGGCTTAAATGGAGACACTCCCTTCTTTATACGTCTGTACATAATGGCAGCCATATCCATTAAAGGAATAGCGATTAGGTATAGTGCCGTTACCGGTGAAAGCGCCTTTTGGTCGGCAGAGGTTCCAATAACGAGTAACCAAACGACCGTTAAACCGACCAACATACTTCCTGCATCTCCCATAAATATTTTTTGTAGTTTTGAAGAAGGCCAACGAAGGTTAAACATTAAATAGGCAAATAATGAAGAAACGTACAACACCGGAAGTAAAAACCAAGCGCTGTCTACACCATAAAGTAAATATGCTAACGAGCTAAAAGTTACAACACTAAGCGCCCCAGCAAGCCCATCGATGCCGTCAACCATATTAAAGGCATTAATAGAGCCTATAACCGCGATTACGGTAACAAAAACACCGATTAAGCCTAACTTCAATTCAAAAAAATAAAGTATATTCCCAAAGCTCGTTAAGTAAAGCTCTGCACCAAAGATCATCATTGAAGCGATAATGACTTGAGAAGCGACTCGTAATCTTACAGAAAGATCATATTTATCATCTAACACGCCCAAAAAAATTATTAAAGCAGCAGAAATAAGATAGAGGTTCAGTTCACGGCTGTAATCAATAAAAGTTGTTGCTACGAGTAGAATACTAATATAGATGGCGACACCGCCAATCAAAGGGATTTCCCCTGAATGGAGCTTTCGCTCATTTGGTAAATCTACCAACCCGATTCGTTTGGCAACGGGCTTCAATAACAGGATAACGGAGCAAGTCAGAAGAAAAGTCAACACAGCAGGAATGAGACTAGTCATGAAAATCCCTTTAAAATAAGCACGTTAGATGAAATATATAATCTAAGAAAATAAAATATTTGCCAATATATAATCTATGGACAACTGGAATAAAACGTGATTAGTATAACAGTTTGCTTACCATAAATCATAGCTATAAATCATAGCTATGAAGAGAGAATATTATGAAACAATATTTATACAATTAGCGAGTTTTGGCTACGTTTTCCCAGAGTGTAAGTATACGATTACTTTCATTTATCCAACTAAAAATAGCTTACTATTAGAATCACTTATAAGAAAGTATACTACGACAAAGCTAACTAGATACCAATGAACTAGTTAAGCAATACAATAGACTCTAAAACTCAGTTTATGCTTATGATACACTTGATGTTTTTTGTTAAAGATTCAATTACGTGATCAGTATAATCTTATTGAATCGCGACTAATAACAAGCCTTACGCATTCAGTAGGAACTTAACTTCCTACTGATTTTGACTAAACTTGACCAACTCATCATTATTCTGCGTAAAGCTAGCGATAGGTATCTTCATAGAGCTTATTGATTACCTGCCAAGTATATCGGCATTCAGCAATTTGTTTCATTTCTGAGGATATAACCAACAATTCATCTTCCGTAATACATGCTAGTTTGCTATTTAACTCTTGTGCTGAAGAGAAATATACAGCTTTGTTTTCTGTACTATATCGATTGAAATTACAGTCAAAAGCAAATACTGGTTTTGTGAAATGCATAGCTTCTACAAGAGAAGGGTTAGTACCGCCAGCGGAGTGCCCGTGAACATAACCTTTACACTCGCTTCTTAGTTTAAAAAGCTGTTCTAAATCATATACCGGATCAATAATATCAATATTTGGTAAATCAGCAAATTTCGTTTTCAATCCTCGACCAAATTCACTCGAATTCCAGTTACCGATAAACTTTAGTTTATGTTCACTCTCAGAAAACGCAGTCAAAATCATTTCTACATTATTTTCAGGCTCAATGCGGCATAATGACAAATAATAGTCCCCTTCTGGACCAACCGTTTTACCCTTTATTATTGCATGATCACCACCATAGGCAATAACCACGTTTTTTTTGGTATACTCAGCATCAACATAGTCACCAATTGCTTTGTTGTCGGTAATGATTACGTCGGAGTATTTAACGGCCATAGATTCTGAAAATTTCAAAAACTTTTTAACCCATTTGTTCCATTTATCACGTTTCCACTCTAAACCATCGATGTTAGTGACAATTTTTGATTTAGAAAAGAAACGGTAGATAGGAAGAAAAAGACAACCCGATACACCGAGGATAAGCGTTATATCTGGTTTTTTAAATATGCACTGGATGAGCGAAATAACATCGTACGGTATACTTTGTACACCATTAGCGCTTAAAGGTATGTAGCTTAGCTTAGCTCCATTATGAACATATTTTTTTTCAGGGTAGGACTTACTTGAACAAAACACATCATATTCAATGTGATCACTCGAATACCTGGTTAAATTTTCAACTAAGGATTCGAATCCACCATAACACGCGGGAATTCCTACAGTACCTACAACAGCAATTTTTTTCATAATAACCTGGAAAAATCATGACAAAACAAAGTAAAATTTAGCCATAACTGACATATAAAAAGAAAGAAGAAACAGACGAAAATTGTAACTAATGTGAAACACTAAATAAAATCATTCGAAATCATGTAGGTTTTGAATTCTGAACTATAGATTTCAGAAGTAAACAAAGAGGCACATAATTGAGCATTTGTAGAGTATTTTAACCAAATTTCATAATCACTGGCTAACGTACCTAGAAAATCACTTATAGTATCAATATCACGGGAGTCTGAAAGTAAGCCATTCATAGGATTAACAAACTCAATCGGGCCACCCACTGGAGGCGCTACAGCAGGGCAGCCAAAAGTCATGCCTTCCAACAGCGACAATCCGAAGGTTTCAACCCATTGATCTGGTAGTGACAAATTTAAGATACAAAAGCTTGTCTCAAACATAACCTGAACATTATCAGGTCGTGGGAGTAGCACTAAATTAGCTGGGATAAAATTCAGATTTTGATAAGCCGTAAGTTCGTGTTCACTACAGTTTATAGCAGCAACAAAAGAAAATTGTTCAAGAACCTTTGCGAGTAAAGCAAGTTGCTTTATCCCTTTATAATCTTTTAGTGAACCAGCAAAAAAAACCTGTCTAGACTTGAATTTAGCTGGATAATCAAGATCTAAATTAGGTATAAAATCTTTCCTAAGTCCATTGTATATTACTGTTTGAACCGGCTTTTTAAAAAATTCGTCATTTAATAGATATTTAGAAACAAAAACAACATTGTCAGCCGTCCACTCAATAATCGTCCGCAAAAACTGTTTAAGTGGACGTGGAGAAATATGTGATTCGTGTACATAATAAATTACTTTAGACGCAAAAAGCTTGCCTGCTATCCCGGCACCACATGGCAATAACGTATTAATTAATAGCGAGGTTTTTCTTTTATTCTTTAATGACCGGATCAAGTAAAAAGATAAAACAGCAAAAAGGTGGCATTGCGACAACACATAATAAAAAAGTTGAAGTAACTTAATATTACTCCGGCGGTAGAAAACAGGGACCCTAATAACAGGCGCATTATCTAAGAAACCATCATGGCGGCTCGTAAACAAATAACGGTCACCTGAACACTCATCACAAGCTTCTATCGCATCACGAAGTACCCGCGGACTGCCACTAAAATCATTAAAAACATGAACAAAAAATACATCTTTCAACATCATAATCGCTTCTTTAAAATTTTTGCGGGAACACCACCAATGATACAGTTATCAGGAAATTCGCCTTTCACTACTGCACCTGCTGCAACAACACATCCATTCCCAACCTTAGTACCATCTAAAAGAGTAACTTTTGCACCTATCCAGCATCCTTTTCCGACACTTATACCTTGATGAGTCACACCTTGTAAACGGATCGGCATAGACGTATCATCAAAAATGTGATTTTCTGGATGGACACTAAAATAAGAACCGATAATCGTGTCATCACCTATTTCTACACCACCTGCACCACCAATATGTGCAAACTCACCGATCCCCACATTATCACCGAACACAATCCCCTTTCCAAGAGCAACAAAAGAACCGCTCACTTTAACTAAAGAAAATGCTCCAATCGAAGTCGCAGTCCCAAATACAATTCCATCATTACCAATAGCATCTACAGTACAACATCGTCCAATACTCACACCTTTTGAAAACTGCATTCTATTTTTCGAAGTTAGAACAACAGAGTTACCAATTGACACTAAGACTCTTGTTCTCAATATACCTCGAAACAAACATATACTCTGCCTAGTCAATAGTGTAAAAAGCTCCATACTGGTTATTGAAGGATCGATTTCAAATGGACGACCTCTTAAACGTACCACCATAAAATTGATTATCTTACTTAGCATTACTCGGCCTATTTTTTATAAAAATTGAAATTATAAACAGCACGACTATTGCAAATGAACTCATTCCATTGAATATGACATGACCAGCTATAATAGAATGAGAAAACAGCAATACAGCTGCTAATAAAAAGATAAAATGATTTCTTAAAGAGAAAAGTATATAGACAAACAAAGTTAAAAAGAATGAAACACCAACAATGCCATACATAAATAGTACGTCAAACAGATCAGTCTCCAAAGTATCATATATTGCGTTCTTTGGTACCTGAAATGAGACAAATGCTCCACTACCAAACAGTAACCTGAGATTAACGTCACTCTGCGCTAAAAAAACATGCAAAGCACCTTCTACATAACCAATCCTACCGCTACCAAGAAACATAATTAAACTTTCAGAAGCTTCATAACGCTTAACAACAACATCAAATACGACATTAAAAACTTCGTATACTTTAGGTAGGATCAAAATAAACCCGACAATTCCTAATCCTAACCAAACTGGCCTATACCGTGAAAACCACATCAAACAAAGTAAACAAATTAATGATAATAGCATCGCTGTTTTGGAGCCAATAACACCTGTAGATAAGGCAAATATAACAAGCGCTACAGTACTGACATTTTCGTATATTTTGTACTTTTTGAAAGCGAACATGATCAACGTCATCACGCCCATATAAACTCCGATCCCGTTGCCTGACGCAAAGAAGCCCTTAGTACCAAAACCATGCCCATATGTACTATTACCTAAACCTGATAAAAGCGAGAAAAAAAGCGAACCAGATATTAAATACAAATTCCACTTTAAAAACTTACCCAAAAGATGATAATCACGTTCATTTTTTAAATAAAACTTAAGAACAATACATGTTAGAACAATATAAACAATTTTATAGGCAGACATTATTCCATACATAACACCGTATGTTTGTAAATGCTGTAAACCATAAAATATTTCAATGCCGATTAAGTAATAAAGTAAAAAAACCCATCCTGTATTAAGTTTCTTAAAAAAACAGACCATGAATAAAATAATAGTAGCTAAAAGTCTACCTAATTGAGATGGCGACGCAAGTCCGCCTTCAGGCAGGTAACCACCGACAACTAAGAACCCATTCACCATGTCAAAGAATGGCAGAATAAGAAAAAGCAGAAATAGAATCATACCTTTTATTGAGAATGATATTTCTCTATAAGTTGATTTTTGTTGTTCGATATACGAGCTCATTAGCGAACTAAATCGCTATAAAGTTTTTGCCAATTGAATTTAGCCTTTGATTGTTCAGCAAGAGATTTACGGTCAAATTCAGGTACTGCTAATAGCCTAATGTTAATGGCTTTAGCTAATTCAATCTCATTATGCAGATTCGCGTACGTTATAAATCCATCCATACCTAGCTCTTGCGTGGCTGTATTAACAGTTGCTGATTTCTTAAATGCAACAAGAGGTAAACCTGAAGCGAACGCTTCCAGAATCGTTTGCCCTAAAGGTTCGTAACTGGAAGACATAACAAACATATCTGCACAACGATAGTACCTCTCTACATCTCTTAATGGTGGAATAATGGATACTTTATCAGCTAAACTTAACGACATTATCTTTGTTTCATAGCTCTTTAACTCTTCTCCTGCTCCGATCAAAACCAAATGGAACGTTTGACTAACATTAGCAACAGCATCAATAAGTAAGCTAACACCTTTAGCTTTAACAAAACGACCAACAAAAAGAATTATTGGTTGGTTAATTGGTAAGTTCAGTTCCCTTTTTAACGTTTCCCTTTCCTTGGCATCTACAGGGTAAAAGCGATCCGTGTTGACACCTGGTTTTACAATAGAATATTGGACACTATCATCACCAACAAGCGATGCGCATTGTTTTTTCATTGTTTCGCTAAATACAAAGACATTCGATTTTTTTAATGCGGCACGTTGAACTGTGCTGTGAAGTAGTATTTTTAATTTAATACGTAACCTTGACGACCAAGATAGAGGCTCTGTATTTTCGTGGCCAAATTGCTCAGAAAAAATTGATGGTACAAGATATTTAACACTTTTAAAACCAACAAGAGAAGCGATGAAAGCAGCAAAATGAAACCTGGCGATAACAATCGCATCAGGTGAAGCAAGCTTCTTTTGACGAAGTAATCTAAATAACAACACATTAGACCAAAGAATGTTTATTGCAGTTAATAACTTGAATTTAAAGGGCTGGAGTGG
Organism: Shewanella sp. GutCb; assembly: GCF_002836135.1. Taxonomy (NCBI): domain Bacteria; kingdom Pseudomonadati; phylum Pseudomonadota; class Gammaproteobacteria; order Alteromonadales; family Shewanellaceae; genus Shewanella; species Shewanella sp. GutCb. Next base: position 14,981 of record NZ_PJBL01000035.1, read on the forward strand.
ATATCGAGTAACCAGAACATCATCGACTAATTCAGTAGAGTGTCCTTTTAAAGTATCGTCCAGTCCTATATCGCTAACTATAATTTCTACATTGTCGCCAACTGACTGAGCTTCCTGTGCTAAATGCCGCAATGAATTTTCTATCCCTCCAATAGAAGGCCAATAAGCATTACTTAGTAAAATTATATCTCTAGGCATTTTTACCCCCACAATTAAAACCTCTCTGGATATTCTTTTTGTAATGATTCATATTTACTTTTATACTCATCAATTGATTTAATCATTTTTGCAGGGTTGCCACCTACTACGGTCCCTGACAACACATTTTTAGTTACAACACTTCCTGCAGCTACTACAACATTATCGCCAATGTTTATACCAGGCAAAATAATTGAACCGTAGCCAATAAAAACATTATTACCCACTTTAATACTATGACGATATGACCTTCTCGAACCTGGTAAATAGAGTTCATCCTTCATAACTAATGCAGAAAAGAATAATGTTGGGGAGGCATCATGCCCTAAAAAAGTAGCTCCTGTAACAGTACAATTATCTCCGATATAAAAACTATCACCTTTAGTTGAACTCGAGAAAGTACTGTTCATCACTATTGTTCCCACCCCCATTGTTACATTATACTTTTTAAGTTTATAACTCGTAACTTCAAATGAGTACTTAGCGAACAGATTTATTAAAGATT
>NZ_PJBL01000036.1:0-14956 GCF_002836135.1 Shewanella sp. GutCb
ATTATGTCTATCGAACATACGATTGTCCTACATTTCCTAATCCAAGCACTCGCTCTTTTATGTCCAAGTAGGTGTCAGTGGATAACTGCGTGATCTCATCGAGATCCTACTACTCCCATCCCTTTAAAAAGGCGAATTGGCCACTATTGTGAGTGGTTAATCGGATAGATGCGAAGAGCGTTACAAAAAGTCTAAGCTGGATATATGAGTTTTTTAAGTTATATACATGTTCTGACTGACGAAGCTTTCCTAACAACAAACCATAGAAGCAAGCATGTGCCACAGTAGAAACTGTCATGATATGCAGTCGCTGAATGCTTTTTTCATTGTTGAAGAAAGATAGAGTGAAGCGGAAAAGCGATAAAAGCAGGGACGAGTCACACTCCGAGATATTAGCGACAGCTAACCCCCAAGAACACTAGTTAATTCATTGAATTCAGCCTATTATTTTATACTAATTAGGTAAATTAATTTACAATAGTGATGTTTAAACAACAATAATGATGGCTATAATGACAAATGATAAACCGTGGTTAAAACGATATCCTGAGGATGTACCCACAACAATAGATTCAAGTATGTATAACAATATCAATGATTTGTTTAAAGAGTCTTTTAGTGCACATGCTAAAAAATCAGCCTATATTAATATGGGACATAGCTTATCCTATCAAGATCTTGAAAGTAAAAGTAACGCTTTTGCTGCTTATCTACAGTCTGAACTAAAAATGAAAAAAGGCGAACGAATCGCCTTGATGATGCCTAATTTATTGCAATATCCCATCACTATTTTAGGTGCATTAAAAGCAGGACTCATTATTGTCAATGTTAATCCACTTTATACCCCTCGAGAGTTAAAACATCAATTACGAGACTCTGGAGCCAGTGCTATTGTTGCTGTCACAAATTTTGGTAATAACCTGCAGCAAATACTGCATGAGACTAACATTAAGCATGTTATTTTAACCAAAATTGGCGATGAGTTAGCTATTCATAAGCGTACATTGGTTAACTTCCTTATCAAACATGTCAAAAAAATAGTGCCTAAATATCATATTCCTGACGCTATTTCATTGCGTAGAGCGTTAACCGAAGGCAAAAAACTTCCCTTTATTGATCCCCAAATAAAAGTAGATGATTTAGCATACCTCCAATATACAGGTGGAACGACGGGTCCTGCGAAAGGGGCAATGCTTACTCATAGTAATATTATTTCTAACGTTCTACAGGTTCATGCTCATTTTAGCCCAAGAACCTTATATGATAAGGAATATGCAGTAACCCCACTTCCGCTTTATCATATTTTTGCCAACTCAGTGAGTATGATGTTTATGCTCTTTCTCGGTGCAACTAATTTACTCATTACCAACCCAAGAGATATAGATGGTTTCGTAGCAGATTTAAGTAAATATCCATTCACTATGGTTTTTGGATTAAATACACTTTTTAATGGTCTAAACAATCATGCTGGTTTTCAGGAATTAGATTTTAGTCATGCTCGTTTTACTATTGCAGGTGGAATGCCGACGCAGAAACATATTGCTGACCGTTGGCAAGAGCTCACTGGAATGCCCGTCATAGAGGGTTATGGCTTAACTGAATGTTCCCCAGTGGTCGCGGCTGGGACTCATCAACAACAATCATTTATTTCTTCAATTGGTGTCCCTTTACCCAGCACTGAACTCCGTATCGTTAATGATGATAATGAACCTTTAGGTCCCAACCAAATTGGTGAAATTCAAATTAGAGGCCCCCAAGTGATGAAAGGCTATTGGCAACAAGAAGCCGAAACCAATACTGTAATGCATGCAGGAGGTTGGTTAAGCTCTGGTGATATAGGAAGAATGGATGACGATGGGATTTTTTATATTGAAGACCGTAAAAAAGATATGATTCTAGTGTCGGGATTTAATGTTTTTCCAACTGAAGTTGAAGAAGTTGCAACACTTCACCCTCACATCATCGAAGCTGCGGCCATTGGCATTCCTGATGACGCCACAGGAGAAAAAGTTAAATTATTTATAGTACGCAAAGGTAATGTGACCGTTGAAGAGATAAAAAAACATTGTAGAAAATATCTTACCGGTTATAAAAACCCAAGGATAATCGAATTTAGAGATGAATTGCCAAAATCAAATGTTGGCAAGATCTTACGTCGAGAATTGCGAGATTCTTAGGAGCGATTGCTGACGTCCTAAGGATAACCGGCATATTTGGCATAGATATGAGGCGCAGTCGAGCAAATCCGACTAAACCTCATTCACATGCTGACTGATGATCCCGGCAACGACCATTTCAGCAATTTGGTGCAACTCATCTTTAGTCGCTCCCTCTGCAGCCTGTAACGACATCCCTTTAAATAACGTCATGATCAGTCGTGCCAACGCTTCAGGTTGGCAACTGTCGTTGAGTTCACCGCAGCTTTTAGCCAATTCAAATCTATTAATTATCGTGGCTTGATTTTTTTCTTTGCGATTATTGATAGCGATTTTTATTGATTCACTTGCTTCATTGCATGACAAAGTACTATTAATCAATGCGCAACCTTGGGGATGACTTGTGTCAGTAAATTGTGCTGCTGCACCAATCAATAATGCTCGAATGACATCGGCAATATGTGCATGTTGAAATGCGATATTAAACAATGAATCAGGACGATTCTCATACAATTCAATCGCTTTTAAAAATAGTTGTTCTTTATTACCGAATGCCGCATATAAACTGGGTTTTTTAATCCCCATGACTTCAGTGAGTTCACTTAAAGAAGTGCCTTCATAACCATTACGCCAAAATACATTTAGCGCTTGCTCGAGTGCGATATCGATGTCAAACCCACGAGGGCGACCGACACCAGCCGCTTTGATTTCTGTCATAAAAGTAGTCCTACATTAGCGATTCGATATAAATCATGCTCTTACATACCTATTGATGTTCCACATCAAATACCCGTCGGCAAGATACCAAACAATGAGCAGCATCTCAACTGCTGTTAATGCACTGCATAATTTACATACAAATATAGCTTAGCCAGCGCTATTTCATCGAGTACGAATCTGACTTACATAGATTATCAAGTTATATACCGAACGGTACATAAATGATTGACAAGATATCAACAATCTATATATTACCGTTCGGTACACAACATATATTACCAAGCGGTACATATTCAGGTAAGCAGTAACTAACACCATAAAAATCAAGATAACCTTAGCGGTATTGGGAAAGGACAGTAACATGAACATGATTAAATCAATTCGAAGCCTCGTAATCATCAGCTTTTCAGCGTTTGTATTGGTTGCATGCAGCGAGCAAACCACCACTCAACAAACTCCACCAACCGCACCCAAGGTGAATGTTGCTAAGGTGCTTTACGAAAGTATTACCGAGTGGGACCAATTCACGGGTCGCTTGCAAGCTCCTGAAAAAGTAACACTAATCCCACGTGTTTCTGGCTATATTGAGTCAGTCAATTTTCAAGAAGGCACATTGGTCCAAAAGGGTGAGGTGTTATTTACCATCGACTCGAGTGTGTTTGTTACCGAGGTTGAACGCTTACAAGCAGAATTGACCAGTGCAACGTCCGTTCATCAACTCGCTAAAAATGATTTCGAACGAGCCAATAAATTATTCAATCAAAATGCAGTTTCAGAAGAGTTAATCGATACTCGTCGTGCCAGCATGCATCAAACCGCAGCGGCCGTGGCATCAGTAAAAGCAGCCTTAACGCGCGCCCAACTCAATGTTGAATATACTCAAGTTACCGCGCCAATTAGTGGACGAGTTTCATTTGCCAGAGAAACAGCGGGCAATTATGTCACTGCAGGTCAAACCCATCTCACCAATTTAGTCTCAACCACAAAAATGTATGCCTACTTTGATGTTGATGAACAAACTTATTTAAAATATGCCGCATTATCGACTGCAAATAAGCGTAACGATCCACGGTCAGGCACCAATGTTGTGTTTATGGCATTAGCTAACGACACTGGCTTTGGCCATCAAGGCAAAATCGATTTTGTCGACAACACGGTGGATCAACAAACTGGCACCATTAGAGTTAGAGCTGCATTTGCCAATCAAGATAATCGCCTATTACCCGGTTTATTTGCCCGAATTAGAGTTGCAGGTAGCGCAACATACCAAGGGATTTTAATTGACGATAAAGCCATTTTTACTGACTTAAACAAAAAATTCGTCTTGGTGGTTAATGACCAAAACATCCTTGAATATCGCAATGTACGCCTAGGTGAAAAACTTCATGGGTTACGCATTATCAGCTCAGGTTTAACCCCAACCGACACCATTGTCGTCAATAGTCTGCAGAAAGTGCGCCCCAACGTCACCATTGAACCAAACGTCACTGAAATGGCAGACAGTACTCAATTGGACCATATCCACCAAGCACAACGACTCCTCAATAGCCTTCCACTAACAGCGAATGTTGTAGTGCAAGCCAACCAGGGTTAAGGGAAACACACTATGTTGTCGCAATTCTTTATTAAAAGACCTATTTTTGCCTCCGTGCTATCACTACTATTTTTGATATCCGGTGCGCTGGCCGTATGGCAATTACCCATCACCGAATACCCTGAAGTGGTGCCACCTACCGTGGTTGTTACCGCAAGTTACCCAGGGGCGAACCCTAAAGTGATTGCAGAAACGGTTGCTTCACCCCTTGAGCAAGAGATAAACGGTGTTGAAAACATGTTGTACATGTCTTCGCAAGCCACATCTGACGGCCGGATGACGTTAACCATTACGTTCGCTATTGGTGCTGATGTCGACTTAGCTCAAAGCCAAGTACAAAGCCGAGTAGAGCGAGCTAAACCCCGCTTACCTCAAGAAGTGCAGCGTTTAGGTGTCGTAACCGAAAAATCATCGCCCGATTTGACCATGGTGGTGCATTTAACCTCGCCAGATAATCGTTACGACATGCTATACCTATCAAACTATGCGGTTCTTAACGTCAAAGACGAATTAGCGCGTATCGAAGGCGTAGGTAATGTACGGATATTTGGTGCCGGTGACTACAGTATGCGAGTGTGGTTAGACCCCAATAAAGTGGCGGCCTTAGGTTTGTCACCCAGTAATATTGTTGCGGCGATTCGAGAGCAAAACCAACAAGCTGCGGCCGGCAGTTTAGGCGCTCAACCCAGCGGTGAAAGTGATTTTCAATTACTTATCAACGTGAAAGGGCGTCTATCCAACGTCGAAGAATTTGAAGATATTATCGTTAAGGTTGGTCAACAGGGACAAATTAGTCGCCTAAAAGATGTGGCTCGCGTTGAACTGGGTGCATCAACTTATGCATTACGCTCAATGCTTGATAACAAAGATGCTGTAGCTATGCCCGTTTTTCAGGCTTCTGGCTCAAACGCCATTCAAATTTCTGATGATGTACGTACCAGAATGGAGCAGTTATCACAATCTTTCCCTGAAGGGTTAGCTTACGACATCGTCTATGATCCCACTGTATTTGTGCGTGGTTCCATTGAAGCAGTCATTAAAACGCTACTTGAAGCCTTATTACTCGTGGTACTGGTAGTAGTGCTGTTTTTACAAACGTGGCGCGCCTCTATTATTCCATTAGTCGCGGTGCCAGTATCATTGATCGGTACATTTGCATTCATGCATTTACTCGGGTTTTCACTCAATGCGTTATCACTTTTTGGTTTAGTATTAGCCATCGGGATCGTCGTCGACGATGCTATTGTGGTGGTTGAAAATGTTGAGCGAAACATCTCAGAAGGCTTAACACCCGTCGCTGCAACCCAAAAAGCAATGAAAGAAGTGACCGGTCCTATTATTGCCACTACTTTGGTATTAGCCGCAGTATTTATTCCGACCGCATTTATGTCTGGTTTAACCGGCCAGTTTTATAAGCAGTTTGCCTTAACCATTACCATTTCCACCTTTATTTCTGCGATTAACTCTTTAACGCTAAGCCCTGCGTTATCCGCGTTATTGCTAAAAGGTCACAATGATAAAAAGGATCTGCTTACCCGTAGCATGGACAAACTGCTGGGAGCTTGGCTGTTCAAGCCGTTTAACCGCTTCTTCGATCGCCTGTCCACTGGTTACAGCTGGGTAGTGAAGAAGGTGATCCGTTTTGGCGCCGTTGTAGGGATAATCTATATCGGTCTCGTCGGTTTGACCGGCATGCAGTTTGCGTCGACACCAACCGGTTATGTGCCTGGCCAAGATAAACAGTATTTAGTGGCCTTTGCTCAACTGCCCGATGCCGCGTCGATAGAGCGAACAGAAGAAGTGCTCAAAGAGATGTCGAGCATCATACTCGAGCAACCGGGTATTGCCCATGCGGTCGCATTCCCAGGCTTGAGCATTAATGGCTTTACTAACAGCACCAATAGCGGTGTGTTGTTCACGCCATTAGATGATTTTGATGACCGTAAAGATCCCTCTTTGTCTGCAAATGCGATTGCTGCTGCATTGAACCAGAAATTTGCGTCCATTAAAGATGCCTATATCGCCATTTTCCCACCACCACCAGTACAAGGTCTAGGCACCATTGGTGGCTTTAGATTGCAGATACAAGACCGTGCCAACTACGGCTATGAAGAACTGTACAGTGTCACCATGCAGGTGATGCAAAAAGCGTGGGCAACGCCCGAATTAACGGGAGTATTCTCCAGCTATCAAGTCAATGTGCCGCAACTTGATGTCGATATAGACCGTACTAAAGCAAAGCAACAATCAGTTTCATTGGATGAGTTATTTCAAACCCTACAAGGGTATATGGGGTCTGTTTATGCCAATGATTTCAATCAATTTGGCCGAACTTACCAAGTCAATGTACAGGCGGATGAGCAGTTTAGACAAACCCCTGAACAAATTTCTCAGCTTAAAGTTCGTAACATGAAGGGTGATATGGTGCCGATTGGGTCATTCATCAATGTCACCAACACGGCAGGGCCCGATCGCGTCATGCACTATAACGGTTTTACCACTGCAGAACTGAACGGCGGCGCTGCGCCGGGTTACAGTAGCGGTGAGGCACAAGCAGCGATTGAGAAGATTCTTGCTGAAACCTTACCAAACGGCATGACTTATGAATGGACCGAAATCACCTACCAACAAATTCTGGCAGGTAATGCGGGCATGTATATTTTCCCACTCATTATCTTGTTGGTCTTTATGGTATTAGCGGCCCAGTACGAAAGCTTAAGCTTACCTTTAGCGATCATTCTTATTATTCCAATGACGCTATTATCAGCCTTAAGCGGTGTACTGCTTTACGGGGGAGATAACAACATTTTCACCCAGATAGGTTTGATTGTTCTCGTGGGTCTGGCAACCAAAAACGCCATTCTTATTGTTGAATTCGCCAAAGAGTTACAAGACAAAGGCATGAGTCCCTTTGATGCGATACTTGAAGCTGGTCGGTTACGTTTAAGGCCCATTTTAATGACTTCAATTGCCTTTATCATGGGAGTGGTACCCATGGTGTTTTCAACTGGACCAGGGGCAGAAATGCGTCAAGCTATGGGTGTAGCAGTATTTTCGGGCATGATTGGAGTGACCATTTTCGGTCTGCTGCTAACACCGCTGTTTTATTATGCATTCGCGCAACGTGGCAAAAATAAACCGCAAGCATCAGCACCAGAAAGCTCACAAGAATAACGGCTGCATTCATATCTTGCGACCTTGATAATAAAGGCCCAAACATTGGCATCAATGTTTGGGCCTTTTTATATCTATTTTTGCGCGGTTAAACTCTGTTTCGCCATACTGATCATAATACTAACCGCAAACGTTAGAGCTTAAAATCGAACTGATTTTCCATAAATAGGTTGGCGGTACGCAAAAAGTCTTAACGGTGCTCCAGGAGAGTAATTTAATCCGTTGAGAGAAGTAACACTTTAAATCATCGATTGTAGGTTGTCGGAGCAACGGTCAAAATAAGCCGTACCGCACTGCTATAAGTATCAATGGTAGCGGGCCGCTTGCCTTGCAGAATTAAGTTGGTAAGATGCTGTTCATAAAGGGAATCGAAGCGTTGCTGATCGAATGTGTCCATGAGCATACTCTAGTAGTAAAGAGCTAGCTTAGTCAGTACTAGTAAGTATTTAGGGTGAGAGATAAAAATAGCTTTTATCTTTTCTGCCGCAGAGCGGTTTCGTTCAACAAGTCATTCAAAAGGACAAAAACCGTTGGTTTTTGCTCCTTCGTCGCTTGTTTTGACCAACAATTATTTGCCCATTATTAGGCGTTAAATTTTTGTGGTCACATCAGTGTTTCAAATTACTAAGGATAGTTTAAATGATAAAAAAAATATTATTAGCATCTTTGTTAATCTTAGGAATTGTATCAATTTCTATTTCAGCCAGAGAAAATTTAAATACACCAGATAATTTGTCAAAAGAAGATAAATTGTATGGTTTATCGTTATTCTGGAAAGAAGCAAGTTATAACTTTGCATTTTTTGACCAAGTACCTGAATTGAACTTTGATAAGGCTTATAGAGAATTTATTCCCAAAGTTTTAGCGACTGAAACAACTTACGAATATTATCGTGAATTAATGAAATTCAACGCTTTATTGAAAGATGGACATACTAACATCTACTTACCTAAAGGGCTTTCTTCTAAGTCTGTTGACTGGCCAGCATTAAATATTACAGAGGCTAATCATCAGGCAGTAGTGACTAAAGTAGGAAGGGAACTTCAAAATAAAATCCCTTTAGGCTCTACCATTATTTCAGTTGAAGGAGTGAATTTAGAAACTCATTTAAAAACTCATATCATGCCTTATATTGCTAGCTCAACAGAGCATATTTTGTGGAACAATGCTGTAAGAAATATGTTGAATGGCACACCTAACACCAAAGTTAATGTTAGCATAAAGACCCCCTCTGGAGAGTTAAAAGATTTAACACTTACACGAAATTCACGACACAAAAAAGCAGATAAAATATCATTGAAGCAGCCTAGCTCTAATGGAGAGTTGTTTGAGTTTAAGTGGTTAGATAATAAAGTCGCTTACATATCTTTAAACGGCTTTCATGATGAAAAAATTCTACAAGATTTCAATGGTGCTTACAAAGAAATCAAACAATCTAAAGGGCTAATTATTGACCTAAGGTTTAATGGTGGCGGTAACACAAGTATTGCTGCTGAAATATTGTCTCACTTTACTAATAAAGATTTAGAAGGATCAATTTGGAAAACCAGAAAACATATTGCTGCGTATAAAGCTTGGGGGAATTATAGCGAAAAATATAAAGATTACACCCAAGATAATGCGTGGGAATCTGGGCCTATGGAGCTACTTAAGGCAAAAGACAATAATCACATAGTACCTACCTATATATTGATTGGGAGACATACAGCCTCTGCTGCAGAGGATTTCTTGATCTATGCAGATAAATTAAAACACTTTTCTACTATTGGTGAAAAAACCTATGGTAGCACCGGACAGCCAATTTTCTTTGATTTACCGGGAGGAGGCTCTTTAAGAATTTGTGCTAAACGAGATACATACCCTGACGGGAGAGAGTTTGTAGGTTATGGTATTAGCCCAAAAATTGTCATGAACCGTATGCCTGAACACCTAAAGTCAGAAAAAGATATAGTGCTTACGAGTGCTATTCAAAAGTTGAAAACAAAAATCTAACGAATAAGGATTGTTGAACAGGCCCGAATTTGCTGGAGGTAATACCTTTATATAGTAAATATCGGTACGAGAATTTCCCCGGGTTTAAGTGACAAATTTAAAGAGTTAACCCGATACAGTGAGCATATGGATAAACAACGAGTAGCTAATGCAGGTACTTGCCAGTATTGGCCTGACTAAGCAGCCAGCTTCAACGTCATACACTCATAATTTCCGTGTTTCATGGGAAAGCATAGCGCCTAAATTGGCAATTTAATGCTTTAAGCCAGCTTAGCTTCACCTACGTAATAAAGTCCCTTAAATTGCAGCCGAATCTGGTATCAGTACAACGGGATTTTTGATATGAACAGTTCAAAGATCCTGTGGTTTTACCTGATTATTAAAATGGGTGTCTTATTAGTCCGTGATCTTAAATTCATCGTGCCCAGACCTCATCTTGCTAGATATCACTATCCCTGAGGTGATACAGAAAATGGTCGATCAGTAACTCCCTTACTGATCGACTCTGTGCATTAATAATGCAAACTATCTTGATTGGCGATTATGACAAAACACTGGCATATACAGACATAACTCAGCCTTGCAATTTTGTTACATAAAGCCATTTAAACTCAATTCCTTACACCTTTGATGGCAGATGAAGAAAATTAGAGCCTATCGATTAATAGGTGTACTTAGCCTCTACGTAATAGTAACCACCGTTGAAACCGAAAGGAGAGTTGGTGAGTGGATACACGAATATACCATTGAAGTTATTATCTTCCGGACGCTTGTCGGGATACACATCGAATAAGTTCTGTACTCCGCCGCTCAAAGCAAGATCGGCTGTTGCCTGATATCGCATACTAATGTCTGTGGTCCATTTATCGCCATAGGTAACATCAGTGCGCGAGTAGCCAATGGTGTAAGAGCCAAAATAGCTGAATCTTAGATTAGTGGTGAAGTCATCGTATCTGTGAGTAAAACCAATATTGCCCTTATTATGTGGCGTGCCTTCGGTCATGTTCACTTCTTCTTGGTGATCGAACAACTCTTCTTCTTGACCACTTAAGATGCTCGGCAGATGTAAATCCTGGACCTCTGTCTCGTTGTAGGAGAATGATAGGTTGGTTTCCAAATCACCCAAGCTGCCTAAATCCAATTGTTGGGAGATGACCAGATCGACTCCGCGAGTGCGACTATCGATGGCATTGAGGAAGAAACGCGCCGAGTCGGCATTGGTATCGGCGAGAATGGCGGCGATTTCCTCAGAGCTCTCGCTATCGACCGAACCCGATAGAATGATGCGATCGTCTAAGTCGATTTGATACATGTCCAGACTAGCGGTCAGCCCATAGCTACTGGTGTAGACCAATCCTAGGCTGTATGAGTGTGAAATTTCAGGCATTAGCGCCTCGACGCCCAAGCCTGTAGTGATTGGAGATAGGCTGTTAAATGTACCTGATTCTCTTGGCACAAACTCGCCGGTGATCGGGTCTGGATCGAAGAAGGTCGATACGTTGGTGAAGTAAAGCTGCTGGACGCTAGGTGCGCGGAAACCTGTGTCTGTGCTGGCTCGGATTGCCAGCTGGTCGGTGATATCATAACGACCAGAGATCTTCCAACTGGTGTTGCCACCAAAGTCTGAGTAGTGCTCATAGCGCACAGCCATCGCCCAGTAAAAATCGTCACTTAACTGGTTTTCGAGTGACAGGTAGACACCGGTGTTTTGGCGATTTATATCGACTTCAGATCCCTTACTGAAACCACCGAAGCCTTGGCTACCACCGGCTTTATTTTGATAATCTCCCTTAATATATGACTCTTCCTGACCCGCCTCAATTTCATATCGACTGTCACGCCAAGAGATCCCCATTGCCACCAGTATGTCGGATTCATTGAAAAAATCGTAATAGGTCGTGGCATCTAGGTTAAGGTTTGTCTCATAATTTGACAGGGTGCCGGCATCGAAAGAGGTCGGGCTGGTCGTCCCAAGAGAGGCATTCAAGGTATTTTCAACCTGGTACTGAAAGGAGTTGCCACCATAGCCGCCAGAGATATCTAGGCTCCATTGGTCCAAGTCAAATTCATATCCTGTCACTAACGAATAATCGAGAATCTCTGGGCTAATCTGAGGCAAGAAGCCGTCAGGGTAAGTTTCAATGATATTGCGAGAGTCTTTGGCGCGGCGATAGAAGGCCCCAGAGGTCGAATTGCGTGAACTTACGCCGCCGAAGGCATAAAATTTGCTGTCATCGGTGAATATTTGTGCACCATTAATAAACAGGCCGTAGTTATTATAATCGCTGTCACCGACATGATGATTTAGACGATTTAAGGTATCTTCGCGGGGATCCAGACTGCCATCTTCGAGCAAGGGATATTGTTGACGAGGGTCTAACCCAGCACGATTGGTGCTATTTTTCTGGTGCGCCTCGAATGACAAGTTTACAAATGCATCTTCGCTAAAACTAATACCTTGGTTAATTCCAACACGTATCTGCTCGCCATCACCTTCATAGGTCTGGCCGGTTTGGGCCATTATGCTACCTCCCTGGGCACTGTCTTTCAATACGACGTTAATCACGCCGGCTATGGCATCTGAGCCATAGAGTGCTGCGGCGCCATCTCGTAATATTTCGATACGTTTGATCGCTGTCATCGGGATCGCGTTAAGATCCACATTCGATGAGCCCTTGCCTGTGGTACCACCTAGGTGAACTAGGGCGGAGCCGTGACGGCGTTTACCATTGACCAATACCAAGGTCTGATCCGGCGACATGCCTCTCAGACTCGCCGGACGTACCGCATCTGAACCGTCCGTGATAGATGAAAATGGAAAGTTATAACTCGGTGCGGCAAATTGCAGTGCCTTTGCCGTTTCTGACATGCCTGTTGATTCAAGTTGCTCCGCCGTGATGATATCTACAGGCACTGCGCTGTCAGTCGCTGTACGCAATGAGATGCGTGAGCCGATCACCTGAATACGCTCAACTTTGCTGATCTCTTCGGCCGCCATGGCGTGTGGTGCGACTAAGCTAGCGCCTATGGTAAAGGTTGCAATTTTATTTTTCATGAAATCCATTTGTTACATTAATCTATATGATGTTGCGCGCAGGCTAACACCGTTACACTTGATACCCTTAGAATGAAACCTGCTGTTTCAGAGCCAAGAGTTATAGAGATCATCAGCGCTCTGAGGGATGGGTCAAGTTTATTGAATCGGTGTGATGTAGGTCGTGCCATATTGGTTTTATTTCATCCACAAACAGCTCCGGCTCGGCGTTAAATACTCTTCCATTGCTCTAACAGATAAAGGGTTCGGTAACTAATTGGTGCGAACTAATAGGCCACCCATCATAGTGGGCCAACTAATAGGCCACCCATCATAGTGGGCTAAGTTTTTGAGCCTTGCCTATACTTAATTTATTCAATTCTGGATGTTTGAGGAGGCAAGGATGCCTAGACCCCGTTCAACACAAGTTAGCTTGGAAGATACACCCTTTTATCATTGTGTCAGTCGCACGGTGAGGAGGGCGTTTTTATGTGGCATTGACGATTACTCTGGTCAGTCTTTTGAGCATCGGCGTGAGTGGGTTGAAGATAGACTTCTAATGCTGACTTCAGTCTTTGCTATTGATATTGCCGCTTACGCTGTCATGTCGAATCACTTGCATATCGTGCTTAGAATTGATTTAGAAACTGCACAATCGTGGTCAAGTATTGATGTGGTTAATCAATGGCATCAATTGTTTAAAGGCACGCTGTTAACACAGAAATTTGCTCACGGTGGTTCAATCGAAGCCTATGAGCTGGAAACGTTGAACGACACCATTGTTGAATATCGCAGAAGACTCATGGATATCAGCTGGTTTATGAGGTCATTGAACGAACCCATCGCAAGGCAAGCGAATAAAGAAGACAAGTGTACAGGGCGTTTCTGGGAGGGACGTTTTAAGTCGCAAGCCTTGCTAGATGAAGCGGCGGTACTTGCCTGTATGGCTTATGTCGACTTAAATCCTATCCGAGCTAATATGGCGACGACACCTGAACAATCAGATTTTACGAGCATTCAACGTCGAATTAAAGCGGTAATCAAAGGTGAACAGCCTATTGAACTGTTACCTTTTCTTGGTAATGAGCGTCAGCCTATGCCAAAAGGGCTGATGTTTGAGCTACAAGACTACCTTGAACTGGTTGATGATACAGGCCGAGTGATTAGAGATAACAAGCGAGGGGCGATTAAAGCAGGCACGAGTAACATATTGAATCGGCTTAATATCCCATTAGCAAATTGGCTTAAAGTCACTAATGAGTTTAAATATTTATTTAAAGGCCCAGTTGGCACACTAGAAGAGCTAACGCGATACAGTGGGCATATGGATAAACAACGAGTGGCTAATTCAGGTACTTGCCAGTATTGGCCTGACTAAGCAGTCAGCTTCAACGTTATATACTCATGACTTCCGTGTTGCATGGGGACGCATTACGCTTAAAAATGGCTATTTAATGACTTTAAGTCAGCTTAGTTTAACCAATGTAATAAAATTGCCTTACATTGCAACCGAATCCGGTATAAGGACAATGGAACTGTTGATATGAACAGTTCCATTGTCCTGTTGTTTTAGCTAACTATTAAAATGGATGGCTTATTAGTCTGTTAGTAAAATTCAGCTGAGTCTGTGTCGTAGTAAACGTTTTATGCAGGCGTTAGCTTTCACGAGAGCCTAATGAAAATTTCAGAACAAATTGGCATCTGGTCCAGGGCATTCGGTCGAGGTGTCTATCCATATCAAATGACGTGGTTTCTTGATTTGCCGGGGCGCGGCCTGATAATGTCAGCCAGAACCGTGGCTGGGCGTTTACCCGTTAGACCAGATGCTCGTGTTCTGGAAATTGGTCCGGGTTCGGGCTATTACAGTGTGCAAGTTGCCAAGCGTGTACCAGATGGTGCTCTTACTCTACTCGATATACAGCCCGAAATGCTTGAAAAAAGTGCAAGCAAGCTCAAGGCAGCGGGTACCTCTAATTTCACCATCAAGCAGGCCGACGCAAAGATACTTCCCTTTGAGAATGAAAGTTTCGATGCGATCTTTTTGGTTACGGTGTTTGGTGAAATCGAAGATCGGGCGTCGTTTTTGTCGGAAGCGTCTAGAGTGTTAAAGGCTAATGGTGTGCTTTCAATTACGGAGCATCATCCTGATCCTGATTTTGAATATGCAGATGCGGTTTCCATTAGCCTACAGAAGCACGGGTTTGTGCCATTGCAAAAGCTGGGATGGCGTTGGGCCTATACGCTCAATGCAGTAAAGGTCAGTACCGGCGAAAGCTAACACGTTTT
>NZ_PJBL01000037.1:0-13319 GCF_002836135.1 Shewanella sp. GutCb
TAAATCTAATTTTTTAAGTTCAGCTATCTTTTTTGTAGCGCTTCCAAATGTTGAGAATACTTTCTCAACAATAGATGCCCATGGTTCAGCACCAGGAACTAGCTTAGCAACACTAAATAAACTTGAATATGCGACTAATTCTTTTGCCGCCTTTAATGCAATATCAGAACTATCATTAATACTTAACTGAGAAGAAAACTGTAATAAAAAATCCTGTATTAAAGATTCAGGTTTACCAGCTAACCATGGATTATATTCGATTATGATAGGTGCTTGTTCTTTTTCATTTAAGGCACCTTTGATTAGATTTATCACGGATGTTTTCCCGTACCCCCACTCACCTTCAAGTGAGACGGTTAAACATTCATCATTTTGTTTTAAGAGTAGAACTTCAGCTAAATGGTTTGAAAAACCTAACCTGTTCAATAGGTCGGGATCATTTTGACCGCCTTTTATTGGCTGATCATTGTGGTATTGACCCATTTATACTCCCAAGTGTAATTAGTTAATGATACGTGATTGCTAACATTTTAATTTAAATGCATTATGCCGTTGACTATGGCTGGCACTATTACTTCGTTTACAGTTATAAATTATTTTTAGAATGATTTAAAAATTACTAGATAACCATGAGCTACATATATTGAACATTAAAGTCCTTGCTGTCACCACCAGCATCATCCATCCAAGCTAGCCTAAAGGACTCTCTTACTGCTGTATTACTAAGCGTGCACGTTGCCAACAACTTAACAGACTCTGAACTATCTAGGTCACAAGGGAACAACTCCTTAATGTCTGAACCCATAACAAAGTCAATCTCTCCACCAAAGTCTATCGTTACATCCCTGGCTTTAGCAGAACCCACATTAGTAATAACTAGCTGCTTACTGCCGTTACTACCATAGCTAGCAAACCTAGCTTTAAACTCTGCCTTCGCTTTACTTAGCTCACGCTCTTTAGCATCTTTTAACTCTAATGCAGTAAGCTCTCTTTGAAGATTACCTAACTCTCTAGCAAGGCCTTTCTGCTTATCGTGAGTTCTAACGCTGTGCCATAAAGAGCCGCCAGCAAGTAAAACAGCAGCAATGGCACACACATCACCAACAGTCAATTCCATAAACCCTCTACTTCCTTTTAAATTTGATGTTTTTATTACCCTTAAACGCATTCTCAAAAGACTTCGTTACGGAACCCTTTACCTCACCTAAAACCTTAGACTTGAACTCCTCCATGAAGTCATCAAAATTCTCTTTATGTCCACACTCTTTGCATATCATAAACTTTTGATGCTCATCAGTATGGACTGGCTGAGCACCACATACAGGGCACTTAGGTTGTAATGCTTCCTCTGAAATAGACATATTCAATCCTTGATAACATTAGGGTACATTTAAGTATAAGAATTATACACTTAACCAATGCTATCACGGTTAAATAAACCCCGCTAATTAATTAAGACAAGCACCCAATGGTGATATGTGTAGTGTTTTGATGGCTAATTTTTGTATTTTATTATCAATGACTTACTTGTAACAACCTATTTTGGGGCATGAATGTGTTAACAAAGTAAACTAACGAACAGTGCAGCTTAACGACTTTCAATCAAAAGCATGAATTAGCCGCTTGTTCAGATACAAAGGAGCTTTACCCATTGGCTCATGCCTAGTTTACCGATATCCTAAGTGGTGCTGCCAACCTACTACTCGCTGATAATCAAGAAATTTTCCTTCTTAATCCTTGCTATAGTCCCCTTCTGGTTTTGAATCTGATAAATACAAAAAGCGCGCAAAACGCATTGAGTGGGAATATGTCGTTCCTGCTGAAAATTTTGGACGAGCCTATCCTGAGTGGCGAGATGGTCACAAGAGTTGCGTCAGTAGTAAGGGAAAGGCATTTAAAGGCCGCTAATGCGCCGAGAAGGTCAATCTAAGTTATCGGTATATGCAATCAGACATGTATAACCTCTACCCTGCTATTGGCTCAGTTAACGCATTACGCAGTAATTAAAACTTCACTATTTTACCAGCAACGGTATCGATTTTCGGTAGCTGTGAAATGAAGATTGAGAATAGAAAGGCAGAACCGCCTATCGTTTCGCGTGGCCGCATCGCCCGTACCTACTTGTATATGAGTGACACCTACCCAAAATTCAGCCTTAGTAAGCAGCAAAAGCAACTAATGGGCGCTTGGGATAAACAATATCCAGTCAGTGAGTGGGAATGTAAACGCACAGAAAAGATAGCTAACATACAGAAGAACAAAAACTTAGTCGTCGAAAGTCGATGTGATGCAGCTGGGATTTAACACTTAAATTTACAATCAGCATTGAATAAAACCTCACAAACACTACAATACTGTATATATATACAGGCTTGGTTTAAATCATGAACATTATTCCTATTTCTGCCAGTGCTGGCATTACAGGTTTTGAGTCACCCGCGACAGATTACAAACAACTGCCCTTAAGTCTTGATGAACTACTGATTGAGCACCCTAGCGCCACTTTTATTGGCCAAGCTAACGGCGATTCAATGCAGGGGGTGGGCATATTTGATGGCGACATCTTGGTTGTGGATAGGCATGTAACCGTTAGAAATCAAGATGTTATCGTTGCCAATTACAACGGTGCTTTTGTGTGTAAAATCATCGATACCCTTAATCGACAACTGCTTTCTGCTAATGAAGCACACATGAGCACCTCAATTCACGAGCACGATACGTTTAGTGTCGAAGGCGTGGTGATTCGCTCCATACGTTGCCATAGAAAAAGTCCCGTCTTAGAGAGCGCATAAGCATGTATGCCTTGGTCGATGCGAATTCATTCTACTGTAGTGCTGAGCAAGTCTTTAGGCCGGAGTGGCGTAACCGCCCTATTGTTGTCTTAAGTAACAATGATGGTTGTATCGTTGCGGCTAATAGATTGGCTAAAGATGTTGGTATCAAAAAATTTGGGCCATACTTCGAAGCCAAGAAGCTATGTGAGCAAAAAGGCGTAATAGCCCTGTCATCCAACTATGAACTTTATGGGTCACTGTCTTCTGCAATGATGGAAGTCATTGGGCGATTTGCACCAGAGCAGCACATCTATTCGATTGATGAATCGTTCCTTTCATTTAAGAACTGCTACCCCGCTATACCTTGCTTAATTCAACATGCAGCCAAGATTAGGCGAGCAGTATGGAAAGAAACCCGCCTTCCCGTTTGTGTAGGCATTGGTGACACACTGACATTAGCGAAAGTCGCCAATCATGCCGCTAAGAAGGTTGAAGGCTATAACGGTGTTTGTGCCATTCATTCAGATGAGCAACGCAGTGCCATACTCAAATCGTTGAAAACATCAGACGTCTGGGGCGTTGGTGGCCGGATATCAAAACGACTATCGATTATGAACATCCATAACGCTTACGCCTTATCAAAATTGAAACCAGGTATCGCTAGACAGCAGTTTAGTATTGAACTTGAACGCACAGTGCGAGAGCTCAACGGTGAAGTATGCAAGACCTGGGATGAAGCTAGGGCAGATAAAAAACAGATATTCTCAACACGCAGTGTTGGTAATCGAATTTGCGACTTAACTTCACTCAGCCAAGCATTGAGTAAGCATGCAGCAATAGCTGGAGCTAAAGCCAGAACACAAGGTTCTTTGTGTAAGAGCATGATGGTATTTGCGACCAACTCTCCCTTTGATGAACGTCCAGGTGGCTTTAAGTACATTCACCACTTCGCATACCCAACAAACGATTCATGCGAGCTTATTGAGGCTGCAACTCATGCTGCATTAGCTAGGTTTAGACCTGATGTTCGTTACTATAAGATTGGTATTGGCCTAATCAACCTATCAAGAGAAGCGAACCTTCAAAGAGATTTATTTGAAGTGACTAAGAGCCCTGAAGTGATGAACGTTCTTGATAGCATTAATGCAAAATACGGTACAGATTCGATGTTCATAGCAGCCCAAGGCATATCTCAACAATGGAGCATGCGAAGAGAGCTGCTAACACCGCAATACACCTCATGTTGGAAGGATATCCCCTCGATTAAGTGCTAGCGCAAAAAATAAGTTAAAGCTCAAATGAGTAAAAGGCTAGAACTTTCCTTCTCTTAAGATATAGCCTCAGGAGGCTATATTGGCTAACTGTTGATCTTGTAACGCACTTCTAGACAGAAATCATTTAGTGCTTAGGCTCTAAACTATACGATTCACATTATCATTACTAATGACTATCTTAAGAAAGCAGGTTTATGTTCACTGAGTGATGGATCGCAGTTCACTCTCGAAACAAAAAGCTAAACAGAAAGTTAAGGTTAGGTGTTCTAAATGAACCGCCCTGTGCGGAGCGCATGCAGGGTAGATACCTCCGGCTACCCGATTATATTTACGGTCGCAACTCATCCCTAAAAAATCTTGCTAAAAAAAGCAAAACATCAGAATCATTGTCTGAAAGGTGATTATCTCGCTCAAACGCATAGCGAGCAGTAACAAAATGATCGTTAACGTTTTCGAGAACTTTTATTAGAGGCGAACACGTTACATTATATTGATGATTTTTAAAGCGCTTACTTAACTCATTTTGAATTTTACCAGGGAGAGTGTTAAAGCACTTATTAAGTAGGTGCCCCTTGATATTGCTTTGTGCATAACTTGAATAGAATTTAGCGCTCCCAACTTCTAAATCTAACTTTTCAAAAGATTTGGCATCTAATGATTTGATATAAAGCTCTATAGAAAAAGCTAAATTGGCGTTAAAGGCAGCTAGAAAAACATCGATTTCAATTGCTTTATCTTTAGCTAATTCAGCAATATTTAAAAAGCTAGAAGCTACATTATATATTTCAGAATTGGATTTCATACACGGTCTATTTTCCCATTTTTTTTAAAGAAGGCTAACGCCGCAATAATTACTAAGCCTATTTCACTAGAAATCGCGAATACCGTGTAAAATAGGAATAGTGTTGATTGCTTCGTTAGCAGTGTTAATCAACAAATTTCTAATTTGCAAACCTAATGAACCCAATATTTGAAGAATTAAATCGGTCAAAAGCCATTTAGAGTATTACGTCTATTTTATCTGGCATTGATTAGACAAGTATGGTAATAGGATACACCGCAACGCTTTGTTATTAGCTTGTTGACTACGCTTTTAACCTAGCTTCAGGATGGCCACAGTTAAACTAATAATTGTCGCGGTGAAACCTAAACACCATTTCCAGTTTTTCAAATAAAAACTAGTACAACCACGAGCTAAATCAGCCGTCCAATGTCTTCTATAGCGAATGCCAGGAAAAACACCTTCAATATGGTATACCTCGCCTTCCCACCAATTTCTTAATTTATCAAACATAAAAACTCCGTGAGCTAAATTTAACGCTAATGCTAACTCATATATCTAACGCCAAAATTTCGGCAACTTTACGGAGCAGCAACGCATAAAACTGTCCCGCTTGTTAGACTTGAAATTCTTACCCTGCATATGCTTTTACCACCGCACCAACTATGACACCTAACAAACCAATTGCGCCACTAATCCACCATCTTGAATCTTTCTTGCTATCCAACTCGCCAGATTGAATGTTTATAGCAGTATTTATTAGTGTGGATATATCTGAATTACTAAGGGGGACTCTGGAAAAGCGCTTTTTCTCCTCAGCTGTTAAAGCCTGATACTCCTCTCTAGTTACTTTTTCTTCACGATCTACATTGTATAACTTCTGGTAGTTTCTTCGCCAAACTAATGAGGCTTTCTTACGCTCACCACCCAATCTGAAGAATTCAGGATGTTGTTCAAATATTACTTTCCAATATTCACCCTTTGAATCATCACCTTCAATACGCTTGGCCCACCCTGAAAAATCCATTTTGTAGAATTTGTAGGTCGCCATAACTTGAATTGCCGCCACAACATCTGCTAGGCGATTATCATTTTCTGTGTATGGACTAGTCATTATATTTCCTGAATTAGCACAGTCATTTAAGACTCTTATTATGTGCATACAAATTATCATATTCCTTGCTTATTATCTATTCAAGCGTAAGTGTAGCCTACTGTTTTATCTTACTTATTTAAAATCAATGCTCACAAACCGTGCCTTACTTCTATGCAATTTGTGCACTATTTTTCTAAAGCCCTAATATCACGGTATGAATAGACAACCCTCAGAGGGGCACCTAGAAGTTTGATGAGAAAGATAAGGTATCTCAAATTACCATAAAACTAAGCTGTACAAATCTGGTCACTAAAAGCCTAGTAGGATGGTGGTCTGACACGAAATGAATCTGAGCGAAGATACCGTGAATAATCTAAAGCCGTGGCCAGTTTTACTTGACCACTATACAACGGTGGTTTGACTCTAACAGAGTCTGAACGATTATTTCAGAATGACTCTAAGTCCTTGGCCAAAATTAGTTGACCACTTCAGGATTTTTTATTCCTACATTAAATCCTAATACCTTAAAATCCATGCATATATTTAAAAATTATCGCTTACTCATCTGGTGAGCAAAATCAGCTAATATTTCATCATCAAACCCCTCATCATGGAGAGATTCCATAGTGGATCTTATTTCAGGTTCGAGTGCTTGAGTCATCCCTTCAAGAACAGAGTCTTCATTTCCAGCAACTGCACTGCTTAACCATGTATCAAAATAGGATTCTAAGACTTCTTCTTTAACTCTCTCCCACCAACCTTCACCAGATGCAGGATGAATACCTTTATATAGATAACCTACTCGATCGTCATTGTCATAGGTTATTAAGTGTACATCCCCTACAGTTGGATTAGGGTAATTACTTTCCATAAAAGACTTCCAAGCTTCAAGATTCCCTTTTATTCCTAGCGGGGCACTAATCCAATTTACTTTACTCATTTACACCTCTTAAAATATAGTTTTCTATCGTTGACAACACTGTTAATCACACATTTTCAAAGGTATCACATCATCAACGATATCGAATTTTGACTAGGCATATAACGCATATTGTCCTATTTGAAAACCCTTGTTGTATTGGTCATTCGACATTCAGAAATGCCTCACCAACTTCTTTTACGTAATTATCTATTATTTTCATAAACATCACTGAATCTTTATAATCCAAACCACTATTTTCATCTTCGATATATACACCCAGAAATATAGTAGTAATTTGAGCCAAACTAATTGCCGTAAAATGAGCCGGTTCAGTTAGCCCAGAGTTTGATTGACCACAAAGTAATATATCTTGTTTTGCCTCATTCATTGCATACAATGAAGCCATTTCAAAATAATCAGAATGTATATTACGATTGGCTAGTTTATAATTATGTGACCACTTCTCAAGTCCTACGTACTCGCTCAACTTGCCTATTTGTGCAAATTTGGTGTGCTTACGTGCCCAATTCCAATGAGACTCTCCATTGGTAATTTCTTTTTTTAGATTGGAATAATATTCAGACTCTTCATCCGTAAAAGTTTCCTGCCCCATTGCTTCTGCTGTTTTTCGGTGCTCTTCAATACCTTCAGCAGTGTGAACAATTCCCTGCTTAATGTAATCAATTGCAGCATCTTTTCCATGTTTTTTTATAACAAGACAAGTAACTACCATTTCATACAAAGTTCGCCAACGAGCAAGTGCAGCATCGGGGTAACCTCCTTCAAGGAGGTGAATAATTTCACCCGAAATACGACATGCATGCGCATGTTGACGAAGAAAAACACCGATTAACTCATCAGTTTCGTATTTAGGGATTTTCAAGAATTGCTCTTGAAAATTCATTCCTGCTTCTAAGCACGTTTCTCTTAAAGCATGAAGTTTGCGAAAACCAACAGACCATCTTTCTCTGTTTCTTTTTATAAAAGCATCATGTTCAGAAACAACACTTTTGACTCTTACTTCTTCTTGTTCTTTGAGGTCTTCGATTAATATATCGGATGCTAAGTTTATAATGGACTCGTAACTAGGATTTTCTCCATTTTCACGAAGCTTAGCTTCGGCGAGATCTAATAATTCTTCTAACAATTATAACTCCAAGTTTGCGACCAATATAACTGTATATTAGGCTGAATTCCGAATAAGAACGGTCTCAATATAAACAGGTCCAGAGTACATTAATCAGTCCAGACTAACAGTATACCAATGTCTCAACAATGAGTTACACCGTAGAAAGAACTCTATCCCAGTTTCTCTGCCTGAGTGAAATGAAGAACCTCCATCATTGCATAAAGTGCAATGTTCACGCAGGGAGGTAAGTCACAACAAGGGGATAGGTAACAATTGAGCTAAGTAGTTTCAAATGCAGTTAGACGCTACGACAAAACAAAGAGCAAAGTCACTAGTCTTCGGCCCATATGATAATTCGGGAGCAGGTCTTGAATTTTGTGCCTCACATAAAAAAGATAGGACAGGCATAACTTCTAGACTATGCAAAACCCTTTCACATTAGCTTTTCTATAGCCAAGGCTTTACTTGTCCTGTTTACCTTTTGAACAGCGAAAATCATTTTGGGGTAATAACTTGCTTAGTGTGATCACTCTAAGTCGTACCTGGACAGCAAGGTGCAACCAGAACTGCCGGGGTTAAGAGGAGGACAACTAAATCTAGCCCTAAGAAGATCGATCGAAGTCGAAAGTAGTCGGCTTAAGCAAAGCAGAGCGCCATTAATCCCCTGTATTATAGGCTAGGTTTCTGCTTGTGAAGGGATTTAATGCACTTGCTTCCCTCGTTCATTTCTATCTCTAGCTCTATTACTGTGTTTGCGACTAACTCGTCTTTTGATAGCAAAGTTACGTCGGTAAACTCATAGCTTATGAAGTATTCGGGGATAGGTTGGTTGAGCAGTGTAAGCAAGGCACCTTGTGGGTTTATAATCAAATTCATATTAGATTTGTCTATGGGGCTTGCGACGGCACAAAAATCCTTGGGGAGAAGTACATTTGTTTTAATGTTTGATGTTACTTGTTCGAAGGTGATAACCTTCGGTTTTTCAATCAGCTCGCAGATTTCGTCTAAAGCTTTTATTTGCTCTACCGGTACATTGAAGTGTTGAAATGTGAGGTTAGTCTTAAAATAATTGTTCACGATACGTGCATTACTTACATACCTGATCACGGAAACTAAGTGCTCTATAAGAGGGTTAACGCCTTCGGGGTCTGTTTGCCCAAGCTTAACTTCACCTTGCACTGAGTCATCGTGCACAACCTTCAGAACGCCCGATTCGTCAAGTATATCAGCAGCGCGTTCAAGTTTATGGAAAAAAGGGAGTGAGCTAATTTGCTTGTTTAACCAAGAGCTAGTGCAAATTGTAAATGATGAATAGTTAACATCTGATATTTTTGAAGAAAAAAGTATAAATTTATTCAGCGCAATTCCTTCTATTGTCATGAGGTTAGTGCCGCCACACATACTTGCATTGAAGCTACATATCAGTAATTCCGTTTTTTCATTTGATGCATATAGCTCACATTGGAGTTTTACAGTCTTAGGGCGTGCGTTTAGCACACCACCCGGCTCTGAAAAAATCCTATCAAAGAGCGGGGAGCCACTTGCCTTAATCTGGCTGGTAGGAATAGAAAACTCTTTTCCCTCCTCTTCAAGACTTTCTAGAGACTCATATAAAACACCATCGTCTACTACGGGCACTATTGATATTGTGACACTTTCGGCTTTTGGAACGATAAAAGTATTGACCTTGCTGTTGACAATGTTAGTTGTGATGTCAAAGCGCGGGTCTAATCTAGATAACTCTGTGCTGTTGATGTTTAGTGCTTCGACCGCTAGTTGTGTTGATGACGAAATGGTGTCACCAGTAGCATGCTCAACAACGCTTTTGATGCATTCTTTTCTTACTGTGCTCCCATCATATAGGGGTTTGCCTAGGTTCGAGTTGGAGTATGCCTCGGCCTCATTCCTCCATTGTACAAGAGTAGTTGTGGGGTAGTTAAGGGCATCACTGTCAATGAGTACAGAGCAAGTTTGACAAAGCCAGACTCCATTCTGGTAATCGCTACGTTGTTCGGGAGTTAAGTCAGGGTTGTATCTTGGACCACCTTCGGACGCAGCTGAAATGTGAGCTGCAACACCAACACCTGCGGAGCCCGGGGCTCCTGCCCTTGCGCCTTTCGTTAGATTTTGGCATCCAGGTTTAGAGCATAGGTTGCTTGCTCTGTCTGCGAGTTCCCTTTTTGTCTTAGCTTTGAAATCGTCTCTTCGTTTTGACGTAGCCATATTTTCTGTTGGTGGTTATCAAGTAATTCCAAGTTACACAATGCTAGGTATAACAGCAACTAATTGGGCATCCTATGTACAAGTAGGTCCCCAGTATTTTCTGGTTGTTTGGTTTGGTTTTATGCCTATGTATTTATTTGAGCCATCGAGTGGTATGTGGATTACAAGCGCTGTTTTAGTGACCTTACACGCCTCAAGCGAGCAGGCCAAAGCAATCTAACTTTCCGAATGATGTGAGTTAAGGTCTGTAATTGATACCAGCGAGAATTGTACGAGTCATATACAAAAACCATATATTGCACATAAAGTGCCTTACTTAAATATGTATTAAAGTCAGTAAGCTTTTACGGTCCTTCGGGGCAGGTCTTGAATTTTGCCTATCTATTAGAGATTGTATGGCAAACGTAGTTGCCTGAAGATTACTCAGTTTGGAGAGCGAGCACGGAATGGGGCATAAATGCGTTAAGCCCCTATCCAGTTTCTGGACAGTAATCATTTAGGACCTAAGTTTAAAAGTCTGAAAGACGGGGTGTTTTTGAAAGAGCCAGTAGATTTAGGAAGAAGCCCAAAGAGCCTAAGCTCTCTAGGTTCAACCCTGAAGTTACACCAGTTGCGACAACACCGGAACAAACCGCACTCACCCCATTTACTACAGCTGAAGCGACATACTTTACGTTTTGAACTAATCCTTCCATAAAACCTCCTCTCGTATTTGTTGACTGTGAAACTAACAAATTATTCATGTAATTTAGTGAAATAATTACAAACGTGAGTACAGCTATTATGTCCAGGGTGCTGAAGTGGAGGATTGAACTCCAAACTTCTGCCTAAATCTACTAGCTCATATATTTTACACTTTATTCTTTTATTATCAACTGTTTGATCTGTAATCTAATACCTTGCTAGCTTTATGTCCTATAAAACACTTCTAGTCCCAAATTTACCTGAATCGAGGTGTAGTGAAAACTTATTATCCCCTATCTTATTGACGCCCGTGCTCTTTAATCACTAAAAAGTTGCCACCAGTTTACTCCCCGACAGCTACAGGGACATCTAGAGTTTTGATGAGAAAATGTAGGGAAAACCAGACGGTAGATAATATGGAAATTTAAATGATCTAGCTCATTTTGGGGCATAAATGAGCCAGCGAGATCTCGCTGACTCGAAAATGGACATGAATGAGATAGAACACTCACGCCGAACCGTCTATTTAAAGCAGAAAATGATCAGACTGTATTGTATCGATCAAACTTTATTGTCCTCCGATAAAAGACTTAGGCAAATTTAATTCGATACGCAGACCTTAATAACCATCTATCGCTGGGCAATATTCAAGGGGTTCAGGTAATGCCATTTTTCGCGCACTATCATCGCCAATATGATTTCGCACTGGTTTACCATCAAGCCAGCAAGTATCATAATACTTAACATTATTTTTTGAGTAAAATTTCTCATGCAGGAATTTATCTGCATCCGATTTAGTCCAGGGAGTATCTTTGTCTCTTAGGAACTCAATGCAGGTTAAACCACATTGATGTAAGCGATACGCTTCAGGATCAGGAAACTCCCCCCATGGTAGATCACGACGCTTTAGCTCTTCACGACTAATTAACCTTGCACCAATCTCTTCAGCAAAGCCTTTATCAAGGTATTCAGTCTGAAAATCTTCTTCGGTAAATATAAATTCGTCACCTTTTATATGAGTCGTCCTAACGATTAGCTCATTATCGAACGCAACTATTAGTGAGCTTTGCTGATTTGGGTTAAGTTGTTTGCCTCTGTTGCCCTGGGCTTTGGCATATTGCTCATTTACCCCGTCCGTACCCAAATTGGCATTTACGATATTGGACTCATTATTAATGCGATTTCTATGAGCACCCAGAGCGTGGTATGAAGGAAAGCCAAACTGTTTCGCGGCGATATCTTGGGCTTTTTTGTAGCAAATCTCGTTGTTTGTTTGAATATGTCTACTGAGCTTTTTAAAGTTAGAGCGGAATGTCGGAGTGGTAATATCAGTCATAGTCTTATTGCCTTATTCGAGAATTCGGTAAAACTCACCTCTAGTTTGTCTATGTTCTCGTAATAGTAATAAGATCAATTACATTGAGTGTTACATGGTTCTCGAAAGAATTTGCCAGTTGAGGTGGGCAGGCTTCCATAAAGCCGATACAAAATTTAACTGATGAAACCTAAAAAGACAATACATTTATGGATTTTTGCGATCTACAAGCTAGTTATCTGAAACCTTCAACTTCTCTTGGGCTCAATTTTAATTAGATGAAGGCATAACCCTTAGAATGAGACCAATCTGCGTTTTAGCTACCTACCTAACCGCTTTTCAGGCCTACTTACCTTGCTTGCGGTTAGACTGCCTTGCTGATTTTACGTATCTGTTATCAACAACTTCTCAAGAACCTAAAGATTAATTAACCAACGTCCCCCAAAGAGCCAAACCTAATTGCCTTTGCTCTTTGATTTAGACTTACCAGATCAAAGGTGGGGCTGGCATAAATTCTAGACTATGCAAAACCCTTTCAGATTAGCTTTTCTATAGCCAAAGTTTTATTCACCCTATTAACCTTTTGAACTGCGAAACTGATTTTGGGGGAATAACAGCTTAGAGTGATCATTCTAAGACTTACCTAAACATTTCAGAGTTACGAATGGTTATGCAGTGGTGAATTTCAGATAACTTATTTCGCCCAATGCGCAATAAAATACAAACCTGTGGGCAATTTTACTAATCCGCTACAGAGCATTCTTGTCTAATCAATCTGAACAATTGCGCACGCCCTCAATCCTTTAACTAGTCTCTAGTTAAATAAAACAACCTAAAGTGGAAATAAATTCATTTTTTATGGAAATAATTCAATTCCACAAAAAAAGCAATACATTCAATATCATGCAACCTTGCTGTTTATTTTTCATACATTCATTTGGTGGGAGGTGGCATATTCAAAAAATCTTCCTGATTACAATAGCTTGCATGTAATACGCTAATACATATTATATTCAGAATTATATAAATGTCAATAAATTCAATAGCTTATGATCTTGACATTATTTTTATAAGCACTAAGCTTCGCATCATTAATGCTCAATGATAGCGGGTGTGAAATT